>NZ_JADBUE010000109.1:0-6907 GCF_020245805.1 Microcystis sp. M179S2
ATCTGCGTAAGGAATTCAGGATTTTGTGTCCAGTAGTCCATTAGTATTATATTGCTTTAACTCAGGCTCTGTAAGACTTTTAGCCATAGCTAGTATGTTTATACGGGGGAAGTTCAGGCATAATTAATTTTTGAGAGTGCAAAAATGAGAAAAATAGACATAAAATTGCATAAAATTCCTAAATAGAGCATTTAATTGATTAATGCTCATTCTTAATTCTCCTGACGACCGGCTCCTGAATCCTCACCTAAAGGAAGATTTTTGATTGTTACAAGAGGTGTAGTTATGTCTTTATCAATTCGAGTAATTATCCTAGTAGCGACGACAGTTTATCAGACGTTATCTGTTTGGTTAGAAGAACAAAAAGCACCGCCGGGTCATTTGATTAATCTGGGTAAATATCGCCTACATTTTTGTCTAGCGGGAACGGCTAGTCCCACTATTATTATTGACCATAGTTTAGGAGGAATTGAGGGATATTTTTTGATAGAAGAATTGTCACAATTAGCTAGGGTTTGTATTTATGATCGAGCGGGTTATGGTTGGAGCGATTCTAGTCCATATCCGCGAACTAGCTACCAAATTGTTCAGGAATTAGATCAATTACTAACCCAAGCAAAAATAGAACCGCCTTATATTTTAGTTGGTGATTCTTTTGGCAGTTATAATGCTCGACTGTATGCTCATCTGTTCCCAGAAAAAGTAGTAGGTTTGGTACTCACTGATGGTTTACACGAGAAAGGAATGCTGAAAATGTCGCCAGCATTAAAGGCATTAAAATTATTTTTCATCTCCGGATTTTGGATGTCGATTATCGGCTCAATTTTAGGCATTATCCGAGTTTTGAGAGTTCTAGGAGTTTTTGAATTATTAAAACCAGAATTACGTCGCTTTTCCCCAGATTCTTGTCATCGAGTTAAGCGTTCTTTCTGTCGCGCTAAACACTGGATGACGATGAGTAGAGAAATGTTTAATCTCGACCAAAGCGCTCGTCAGGTGAGTGAGGCTAACAATTTCGGTAATTTACCGATAGTTAGTATTAAAGCTAATTCTTTTTTTAAACCTTCCCTTTGGACTCGCTTTATTCCCCTAAAAAGTGCCAACCAACTCCGGGAGGAGATGCACCTGGAATTAGGCAAGTTATCCGGAGATTTTCTGCAAATACAAGCGGATAAAAGTAGTCATTTTGTCTGGATGGATCAACCGGATGTGATCATCGATGCGGTGAGAATTTTGCTTGACAAAATTAACTCTGTGTGCTAAGTAATTACTCACCGTTCGCTAATTTCTCGAACCGAAAATTTGGTAAATTGTCTTAAATGCAGTCTAGCAAACGCATTGAGTGTTCTACTCGGATATTTGTTAGTACAAAAAGACCATTTTGAGGTTAACGAATTGATTGGGGTTTGAGCGAGCCAATTGGAGATCGCACTCCCGACACTGTTCTACCTACCTTATTCGCTAAAAAGCATACAGTATAAAGGTAACAGCAATTTTAAAACCCTTCCCTTAAAAAATTAAGCGAACAATGAGTTGTGACACTTAGACTGCGGAGTATGGGACTTCTGCTGACGCTAAGATAAAGTCAAATCTCCCAATCACTTTAAAACCTTTGTGATAGGCGTTTGCATTTTAGAGCAGTAAATTAAACCTGACTCATTCTAGGAGTCGATAGCGATTAGTTTCAGCGACGTATTTCCGACCTGGAATTTCATCGGGGGGAATTTGATTGCGTAGCACTAGACGCATATCCCTGACAACGCGGGGGACATTCAGATAATAGCCATGCTCTGAAGGATCTGTAAAACTAGATACCACGCGGGTACAATCGATCGGATAGACATTGCGAGGAAGTTGTCGCGGCTGGATTGGACCATCTGTCCCCAGACGGGCGGTATTACCCTTAAGCTTATCACTGGCCCAAAGAGCGAGGTCGTTGCGGTTGAAATAGACACTTGTCCGGCGGGTGATCCGGGACAGAGACAACAATTTGTAGTCGAGATCGAAAGCATCATCATCCTCATCGGCTGCCATCATCAGAACCTGATCGAACAGTCTGGGCAGTTGGTTGCCGACTTGCCTTTTCAATTCCTGTAGAGCATGGCGCAAGACATAATTGCCCATGCTGTGGGCAGTGAGATGAAGTCTCTGTTGGCACCGCGCCTCAGTCTGATTAATGAAATCGGCAACTTTGAGGAAGCCGCGGGCAAATGCCGCCCCAGAAGCGGCAGCATCCAGGCGATCATTCTTGTAAGCGATCGCATTGGCGGCTCTCGGATCGGAAAACAGAAGCGCACCGTCTGAAGGCCAGGAAAACAAACATATATTCAATTTGAGGGGAGGCTCGGTATCGCCAGGGTCTCTGGCAGTCAACACTTGGTGCAGTTGAGCCGCAGCCGTTAGAGCGCTCCGAAATGAAACGTTGAAGCCGTGAATGAAGATCAATGTATCTTCCGCATTCTCGATCATCTGTTTGCGGACTTGCAGGGCGATCGCCTGACTGCCCAAAACGGGCGGATCACCCAGCAGATTTTCTGGGGCAACTTGGATTTGATACTGAGAAAAGTTCTCACCCGTTACCTCGGCTTTTCCAAAACGCAAGTTAGCCAGTCCATCCTGACTAAAGGTACTCCCGAAGTCAAAACCCGCCTCTAAATCATTTGAGGTAACCAGGTTGCGGTTTGTAGCAAAGTAAATCGTCGTCATCCAAAATCTCCATATTTTCTTCGGTTTTTTGGGAACAGGATAGGCTAAACCACTTTAGCCCATTGCCCCTCCTCTTTTCCCTGTCTAATCCCCTGTTCAACTATATTTTTAGTCTTGATTTACAAGGCTCTCAGAAATCAGCACAGATAAAGCATCCTCGGGAACCTTGATTCTGTAGTTTTTAGTTACACATCGGGTTGTCTAACAATTTTACTTCCCCTTTGCGCGGGTAGTTTTGCCAACTTTGGTGTTAGGGTTTATGTCTCCATCGTGCGTCAGGGTCAGCGACCATTTGTATGGTCATTTGGCACTCCCGTCACTAAAAGCGAGGGATTCTTAGTTCAACGAGTCCACTTAAATTAGATGCCTTGCGTTATCCAATCCAGATGTGGTTCTCTCCCTAAGCGTTACTTTTCGTATGCCCTACGATAGTTGTATTTCTACAAAATTTGCTTGAATTGAAGTGTTAGCTTCAAATACTCCTTTGTCTAGTTCCTACAAATATTTTACACCACGAGCAGGCTTTGGCCGTGAGATCAGCGTTCGACCGAGCGTTCATGTTAGTGAGCTTGTTGAACTACTGACTCATTGTTCGCTTAATTTTTTAAGGCAAGGGTTTTAAAATTGCTTTTACCTTTATACTGTATGCTTTTTAGCAAATAAGGTAAGTAGAACAGTGACGAAAGTGCGATCGCCAATGGGTTCGCTCAAACCCTAATCAATTCGTTAACCTCAAAATGGTCTTTTTGTACTAAAAAATATCCGAGTAGAACAATCAATGCGCTTGCTAGACTGCATTTGAGACAATTTACCAAATTTTCGGTTCGAGAAATAGCTCTCTTGGGTTTGGTGGGTAAAATGTATTCTAAGATACCTTCATCCTAGCGAGGGGGTGGAACGAACCACAAAGACACAAAGGACACAAAGATTGATCGATCCTATGTAAGTAAAACTTATCACACAGAACCTAGAAGAGCCGAGAAATGAGCGAACGGTGAGTTAATAGGATAAAATTAACTTCTTGGTTAGGATGGACGAGAGGCAAGAGATTCGATCGAGATTAGCTGAAATCCTAGAGACTTATTGCCTAATTAACTTTTGAGAGTTCAAAAATAGGAAAAATAGGCATGAAGCTATCGTTCATTCTTAATTCTCCTGACTACTGACGACCGGCTACTGACTCCTGACTCCTAACCCCACCAACAGACTTTTTGCCGCAAACCCTAATTATTGAGGGTAATAATCTCGGCGCTAAAACCCTGTCTAGTTAACTCTTGTAACCGTTGTTTAGCTTGGTATTGTTGCTGAAATAACCCCGCTTGAATAACATTTTCTCCTGCGCGGATAAATGCGAGGGGTTCAATTTCTTTAATTTTTGCCAACGCTTCCGCACTATTACTCCTAACTTCAACGCGAAAGAGTTGATTAGTAGCAATAACCCGCTGCTGTGGTGGGGGAGAAGGGGGTTTATTGGCGCGATTTTCAGGTCTGGGTGCCGGTGGATTGACAGTTGGACGAGGATGATTATTAATCACCGTAGCATCGGCGGGACGCACGGTAGCGGGAGCTTGAAAAACGTATTCTCTCAGGGGTTGATTACCGGAAACTGGGGCAGCCACCGGGGGGCGAACTGATGGAGAATTAACGAGGGGTAAATTTAAGGGTGAACATTGGGAACAATTAACAGCACTGGGACTGTCTGAACGTTTAGTTGGTTGTCTCACCGCCGGCGGTGGGGGCAAACGACGACCGGGATAAAGATTCTGGGCAAAAGATAAGTTGGCTTTTAGCAGCAGCGTTCCTTGAGCGATTATCCCGACTTTTAACCAAAATAGGCCCGAGAAAAACAGTAGGTTTGTTCTCATCATGCTGGTTTGTCCTCACACGAAATTTGGGTACACCATGTCCAAATTTTAAAGGAGGAGATGCTAGTCTAGAAAGTATATTGGTTAAAAATCATGACAAGGTTTATGGGAAAAGTTGTTGTCGGTCTATCGGGGGGAGTAGATAGCTCTGTTGCCGCTGCCGCCTTACACGCTCAAGGTTATGATGTTATTGGCTTGACCCTGTGGTTAATGAAGGGTAAAGGTCAATGCTGCTCCGAGGGAATGGTGGATGCGGCCTTTATTTGTGAGCAGTTGGGGGTTCCCCATCATATCGTCGATAGTCGCGAGCTTTTCCAAAAAGAAATTATTGATTATCTGGTTTCTGGTTACGAAGCGGGAATCACACCGCTGCCCTGTTCTCAGTGCAATAAAGCGGTAAAATTTGGGCCGATGCTGCATTATGCTAGGGAAACCTTAGAAACGGATACTATTGCCACCGGTCACTACGCTAGAATTCGTTTTTCTCCCGAAAATAACCGTTATCAACTGCTGCGCGCCGTCGATAAAAATAAAGATCAATCCTATTTTCTCTATGATCTAACTCAAGATGTACTGCGTGGGACTTTATTTCCCTTGGGCGAACAAACCAAGGCAGAAACCCGCAGGATTGCCCAGGAATTCGGCTTAAAAACAGCAGATAAACCCGATAGTCAGGATTTATGCTTGATTGAAGCTCATGGAACTATGCGCTCGTTCTTGGATAAGTATATCGCCGTTAGTGAGGGCGATATCGTCGATCTCGATGGCAAAGTTTTGGGTAAACATAGCGGTATCCATCATTATACGATCGGACAACGCAAAGGCATCGGCATCGCCGCCGCCGAACCTCTCTATGTGGTAAAACTGGATCCCGTCATGAATCGGGTTATCGTCGGTAATCGCGAAAGTGCCGTTAGTGCCGATTGTCTTGTCGGACGGATGAACTGGGTTTCTATTGCTGAACCTACCACCCCTATCCGCGCTCAAGTACAGGTACGTTATCGTTCTCCGGCCGTTCCCGTCAATGTTATTCCCCTAGAAAATGAGCAAGTGAAACTGGTTTTTGATCAACCACAATTTAGCATCACACCGGGCCAGGCAGCCGTGATTTATGAAGGGGAAATCGTTCTCGGTGGGGGGATTATCTCAGGAGCCACCCCATAGGGAGAGCCACCAATTCACAAAATAACCTGATTATGGTTCGGGGGTCATTCTGCCAATTAGGGACTCTCCCCAGCAGGTTGAGCTAAAAATTAACGACGGGGTACAGAAGCCTCGATGTTAATATTCATAGCGGAGACTCTTGGTACAGGATTGCCTTTGGCGCTACCGAGACCCCGGGCCATAGCCAAGAAGCTGGAAGGATCGCCGGCTTTGGGTTTTTGCTCTTGGGGAACATAGCGACGGACAGCATTCTGCCAAACGATTTGGGGGAAGCCCAAAATACCACGATAGTAGCCATCGTAGCGAGGCGAGGTGATGTTGAATGGACGTTCACCGATTTCGCGGCTGGCTAGGGTGCGACGACGTTGGTAGGGAACAGTATCATAACCAAAGCTTTGCAGATACTCGTCACTGTTGAGAAGTTGATCGACAAAACCTTGAATACCTTTGGTGGCAACGACAATCGACCAAGCAATTTTTTCTCTTTCGCTATAGACATCGCGACCGAGAACTCTTTGTACTACCTGTTCGACAAAGCGATAGTTGCTGTTTTTCTCGTAGAAGCTGTTATAGAAGGTTTTCGATAACAGTAAACCACGAATGAAATCCCGCACTGATAATTGTCCATTGCGTAATTGGGATTCGAGGAAGGGTTCCCGATCCCATTTGAAGGCATGGAAGAAAATCTGACGGTAAGCGGCTTCGATTAAATCGTCCAGGTCGGTAGGGGAGAGGACATTTTCCGTCGTGTAAACTTTCGGTTTTTCGTCTCCACCGACATCATAACCAGCTACCCGCACGTTTTGGGACTTGGGGGCGTAATTTAAAAGAGGAATGGCCAAGGGTAAACCTCCGTATCCTTAGAAATGCTTAAAAAACTTTCCTCCTAATGATAAGGGAGTAAGTGCCAACTAGAAAAGAAATATTAAAAATTCTTACAATTGTTAAGAAAACTTGCTTACCATCCGGGGTGTTGCGGGTTGGGATTTTGGGTGTTGGGGTGGTCACTGCGTGCGCGTTGCGGGGGGTGTTGGGGTATTAGTTGAGTTTCCCCATTTCCCCATTTCCCCATTTCCCCATCTCCTGTCTCCTGTCTCCTGTCTCCTGTCTCCTGTCTCCTGTCTCCTGTCTCCTGTCTCCTGTCTCCTGTCTCCTGTCTCCTGTCTCCTGTC
>NZ_JADBUE010000011.1:0-51636 GCF_020245805.1 Microcystis sp. M179S2
CGAGACAGGAGACAGGAGACAGGAGACGGGATACAGCTATTAGGGATCGGATTTGAGTTTTCAGTTCTCTGTTTGCTCACCACCGCAGAAGTCTGACGGAGTAGTGGCTTAGATGTGTAATTAATTGTGCTTAGATACTTACACTGATAACTGATCACTGATAACTGATAACTGATAACTGATAACTGATCACTGATAACTGAAAATAACTGCTATAAAATTGGACTAGCCTTTTCCCCCAGAAAAAAATTTCTCCATCCATGACCTTAATCCTCTACAACACCCTCAGTCGTCGCGAAGAACCCTTTACCCCCCTCATCCCGGGCATGGTCTCCATGTATTGCTGCGGCATTACCGTCTATGATTATTGCCATTTGGGTCATGCGCGTACCTGTGTGGTTTGGGATGTGGTGCGGCGTTATTTAGAGTATCTCGGTTATCAAGTGCGCTATATTCAGAATTTCACTGATATTGACGATAAAATTCTCAATCGGGCTAAAAATGAACATACCACCATGGCAGCCGTGGCCGAGAAATTTATCGAGGCCTACTTTGAAGATATGGCAAAATTAGGAGTCAGACCGGCGGACGCTTATCCCCGGGCCACTCATACCCTCGACGGCATCAAGCGCCTAGTCTATGAATTAGAACAAAAAGGCTATGCTTACCCCAGCGATGGCGATGTTTACTATTCCGTCCGTCGTTTTTCTGATTATGGCAAACTATCAGGGCGAAAACTGGATGATCTGCAAGCCGGCGCCAGCGGCCGGGTAGAAACCGACGACCCGGAAGCAATTAAGAAACAAGACCCCTTTGATTTTGCCCTCTGGAAAGGGGCAAAATCGGGGGAACCTAGTTGGGATTCTCCCTGGGGTCAAGGTCGTCCGGGGTGGCATATTGAATGTTCGGCCATGGTCAAAGAACAATTGGGAGAAACTATCGATATTCATGTGGGGGGAAGTGATCTAATTTTTCCCCACCACGAAAACGAAATTGCCCAAAGTGAAGCGGCAACAGGTAAACCTCTGGCCCACTATTGGTTACATAATGGCATGGTTAAGGTGGCTGGGGAAAAAATGTCGAAATCCCTCGGTAATTTCATCACTATTCGCGAGTTATTGGCAAAATATGACCCCTTAGCCGTGAGATTATTAATTTTAGGCGCCCAATACCGCAAACCGATTGATTTTTCCGATGAGGGATTGCAGGCGGCCACTAATGGCTGGCATACTTTACAAGAGGGTTTATCCTTTGGTTATAAGCATCTTCAGCAAGATAATCCCGCAATTACTGACCAAGAGCTAGAAAATCGCTTTCAAGAGGCGGTAAATCACGATTTTAACTTTGCCGGTGGTTTAGCGGTGTTATTTGAAATCGCTAAGGAATTACGCAAGGAGGGTAATAATTTAACCCATGCGGGTAAGACGGACAGCAATCTGGCCCAATTAGCGGTAAAATGGCATACTTTGGTGAAATTGTCTAGGGTTTTGGGCTTAGAAATTGCCGCTGACCAGAGGGAAACCCCTGTTTCTGAGGGAATTAGTGCAGCGGATATCGAAAATCTGATCCAACAACGGACAGAGGCGAAAAAAGCGAAAAATTACGCCGAAAGCGATCGCATTCGCGCAGAATTAAAAGCCCAAGGCATTAGTTTAATCGATCAACCCGGGGGAGTGACTAAATGGTTAAGAGAGGGAGACTAGAAATTCTTTGACCACTTCCTCCACCCTGCGATCGCGTCCATCCACCTGATAGTTTAATTTCTGCATAGCTGTGGAGGTAATTTTGCCAGTGAGTTTCGCTAAAACCTGTCGCAATTGCGGATATTTTCGCAAACTATCCCGGTTAAAAATCGGTACCGCTTCGTAGGGAGGAAAATAGCGTTGATCATCTTCTAGGATGACTAAATCTAGCACGGGAATTAAGCCATCGGTGGAATTTCCCGCCACTAAATCCACTTGTTTTTCGGCTAAAGCGCGGTACATTAACCCTAAATCCATCACTTTCGGGGGTCCGGCAAAAGTTAGGCCGTAGGTCTTCGCTAATCCCTTGTAACCGTCTTCCCTTTCCAAAAATTCATAACCAAAACCCGCTTGCCAATTGGGGGTATATTTAGCCGCTTGCGAGAGAGTTTTCAGATTGTATTGACTGGCGGTTTCTCCCCGGATAACAATGGCGAAATTATTCTCGAATCCTAAACTGGGAAACACTTCTAGATTAAATTTTTCTGGATAAATCTCTTGCAGCTTTTCAGAGACTAATCGGGCATCGTTAAGGGGTTTTTCTTGCAAAATTCCCGTGAAAGCCGTGCCAGAATACTCCACATAACCGTCGATTTTACCCGCTTTCACCGCTTCATGACAGATCAGAGTACCACCGAGATTAAATTGACGATCAACCCCTAAATTCGTCTCTTTTTCGATTTCCTGTGCCAAAATTTCCCCTAAAATCACCTGTTCAGTAAAATTTTTGGAACCGATCACCACTGTGCCGGGGGATGAATGGAAAATTTGAGTCAAGAGGAAAGATAGCAGGGCCAACCCGATTAAACCTAAGCCCCATTGCCATTTAGAGGGCTTTTTCGGGCGTTGCGAAGGGGAAAAGGTCTTTTCTAGCCAACCGAGACTCCAATCGGCAACAAGGGCTAAAAAAGCGGCAGGAATTGCCCCCGCCAAAATTAACTGATTGTTGACCGTGGCAATACCGCGAAAAATAAACACTCCCAAACCACCGCCACCGATGGCAGCTGCGATCGTGGCCACACCGATAGCAATCACCGTCGCAATTCTCACTCCTGCCAAAATTGTCGCCCTAGCCAGGGGTAATTCGATATAGCGCAGGATTTGACCGTCGGTCATGCCTAGGGATAACCCGGCTAATTTTAATTCGGGATCAACTTTTTTGATGCCCAGATAGGTATTTAAAACAATTGGCAGTAAAGTATAGAGAGTTAGGGCAACAATAGCGGGAATTTTGCCGATTCCTCCCAAAAAAGGCACGGAAATTAAAAAACCAAATAGGGCTAAACTGGGGATAGTCTGTAGGGTGTTAACGATCGCTATAATTGGTGGGGCGAGAATAGCTTGACGACTAATTAAAATACCTAGAGGAATCCCGATTAAGCTACCCATAGCCATGGCTATTCCCGTCAAGAAAAGATGCTCTCCAGTGCGAAAAGCGATTTCCCCCCCATAATCTAGCCAAAAACTATCCATAAACTTCTCTTAAAGCGGCTGCTTCATCCTATTGTGTAGAATAAATGGGATCTATTAGTTCCAGTCTTTATTTAAAGATTCTATCACCATCTTGACATTATTTCCTCGCTAAAGACAAATGACTAACAAATTTAATCCTCGGGCTAAAACTGTTGCCGATTGGGCCTATATCGGTATTGATAAACATTTTCATAAAGTTCTTAAACACGAAGCTGGGGTTTTACTCGATCAGGATACGGAAGAATTACATCAAATTCGTGTGGGAATGCGCCGTCTTCGCAGTACCTTAACCGGTTTTGCCCCCGCTTTAACCATGCCGAAATCTGCCGATCAAAAACGGGTGGGTAATCTGGGCAGAATTTTAGGAGAATTGCGGGATTTAGATGTGTTAAAATCGGCTTTTGTCGGCCATTATCAGCCAATTTTACCACCGAAAGAACAGGATTTACTGAAGAAAGTTTTACAAGTTCTCGAACACCGAAGGGAGAAGGCTTTTGCTAAGGTAGAAAAACTCTTAAAGTCCGATAAATTTCTCAATTTTAAGGCAGATTTTGCCAGTTGGTTGGATAATCCCACCTATCAACCGATTGGAAAATTAGATATTGCCACAGTTTTACCAGACTTATTATTACCGCAAGCGAGTCGCTTTTTACTCCATGAAGGCTGGTTAGTTGGGGTAAATTTAGAGGACTATAAAAGATTACGAGAGTTTTCTAGTCAAGAAATTGATGACTTATTGGAAAAAGAAGGATTATTACTGCACGATCTCCGTAAAGAAGCCAAGCGTTCCCGCTATAATATGGAGTTATTCCCTCAGTTTTATGGCGACAAATATCGAGAGTATCTAGAAGATATTAAAAACCTTCAAAGTATTCTCGGAGAAATGCAGGATTGTTGTGTTCTCTCGGCTTTTCTTAGCCAAATTTTCCCTAATTGTCTTGCCAAGGAAATGCCCACCTTACTAGAAATTTTCCGAAATATCCGTCACCAAAAATGGCAAGAATGGCAACCTCTACAAAAGAAATTCCTTGACGCTGACACCAGAAAAAGTCTGCACCAGACAATTTTACAGCCTATTTTTCGGCCAAATAGTGTAGAATTAGAAACTAATCCAGAATTCTGAGATTAGAAACCGATGAATTTTTTTCAAAAGTTAAACCACGCCATTAGTCAAAACCAGACTCTACTTGTCCTCGGTTTAGATGCTAACCCCGAAATGATGCCCTCCACCCCGGGAGAATTAATCGTTAATTTAGAACAGTGGCTCAAGTTTATTATCGATGAAACTGCCCCTTTTGTCTGTGCCTACAAACCAACTTTAGGCTTTTATCAAGCTTTGGGAGCGGCAGGGTTAGAATTATTACAGCGAATTTTAACGGCAATTCCCGATCATATCCCGGTAATTTTGGATGCTAAACACGGCGATATTAATACTAGCAGTATTTTAGCCGAGACTATCTTTAAAACTTGGCAGGTGGACGCGGTTACTCTCAATCCCTACTCCGGACAGGATCACGTTGCTCCTTTTTTAGTTTACCCCGAGCATGGTGCTTTTATCCTTTGTCATACTTCCAATCAAGGCGCGATTAATCTGCAAGAATTCCCCAGTCGCGACAATCCTTTTTATCTGCAAGTCGTCAAAGAAGCTTGCACTTGGGGAACTCCCGAACAGGTGTTTTTAGAAGTGGGAACCACTCAACCGGAGATTTTGAAAAAGATTCGCAATTTTGCCCCCGAAAGATTGATTTTATTACGCAGTATTTGGGAAGACAAAAGTAAATTCTCCGAGTTAATTACTGTGGGTTTAAATAGTCATGGCGAGGGTTTATTAATTCCTGTACCCCAAGACTTTTTATCTCAACCCGATTTGGGGGCAAAAGTCAAGGATTTACGCGAGGAAGTCAACAAAATTAAACAAAATCACCAGCAAGAATCGAGCCAAGATGAGACTTGGACTGCTAACGTTTGTCTTTTAAAACAACATCCTCATCAGGATTTAATTCTACAATTATTTGATATTGGTTGCTTGCTGTTTGGCGATTATGTGCAAGCATCGGGAGAAACTTTTTCCTATTATATTGATCTGAGAAAAATTATCTCTAATCCTAATATTTTTCAGCAGGTAATTGAAGCCTATGGAGAAATATTAAAAACCTTGACATTTGACCGCATTGCTGGTATCCCCTACGGCTCTTTACCTACAGCCACGGGTTTATCTTTATTATTAAATCATCCGATGATTTTCCCCCGCAAAGAAGTAAAAGCTCACGGCACAAGAAGAGTAATCGAAGGTAATTTTCAAGTGGGGGAAACGGTGGTAGTGGTGGACGATATTTTAATTTCTGGCAAAAGCGCGATCGAGGGGGCAGCAAAGATTAAATCGGCGGGATTATTAGTTAATGATATCGTGGTTTTTATCGACCATGGTGGCCCCGTTAAAGATAAACTTCGTAGCCATGGTTATCAAGCTTATTCGGTTTTAACCCTAGCAGAAATTACCGATACTCTCTACGAAGCGGGAAGGCTGACAGAAGCAGAATATAGCTGTTTTTTAAATCGCTCCCATTGATATTTAGGGTTTGCGGCAAAAAGTAGGGGCGAAGCATTCGGATAGAATATCTAGGGTTTCACCGATAGGTTATTGCCCGAATGCTTCGCCCCTACAGGACGCGGGCCGATGAAGAGGCCAGGTTTTGAACCACGATTCTCTCAAAATCTTGCACCTGTGGGAGCGAAACAGAACCCTAAAACCCTTACCTCGTCTATATTTCACATTTATTCAGCAAGCTCTACTTAGTTTCTAGCCTTCTTTTTCGGTAGGAGAATCGCCGAATCCTTTCTTGGAGCCTTTTGCCTTTTGCCTGTTGCCTGTTGCCTTCAGAAGCTGATTACTGATCACTGATTACTGATTACCGATCACTGAAAATTGTTAAGAAGCTTGACTGCGTAATACCTTTAGGGTATTGAGGAGCTTGCTTTCTTCTTTTTCCTCAAAAATAGTTAAATCTTCGGGTTTACAACGTTTTATATGTAATTTAATTCCCTGCGCTCCTTCTGTTTTCAAATCTTCTTCGTAACCAGCTTGAGCGACCACAGCCTCGTCTTTAGCGAGAAAAGGACCGAAATAATAAGTACATCTGGGATAGTCGGTTTTAATCTCGACCCAGTAGGCTAATCCGAACATTTCCAGTAAGCTAATCAAAAATTCTTTCATTTCGTTCCCCATCTAAATCTACTCTGGTGGTTTTGTTACGTTCGTTTACATTTCGCAAACTTCCTTCCTATTTTATTTATACTTTCTCCTTTTGGCTATTGGGAGTGTCGAAAAATACAGATTTTCAGTCGGGGGAATTTTGCCAGCGTTGCCGGTAAACCTCGTAAAGAGCCATAGCCGCCGCCACCGAAGCATTGAGACTGGGGGTTTTGCCTGCCAAGGGGATAGATACCAACTCATCGCAGGACTTTTGGGTCAACAGACTCAAACCCTCTCCCTCCGAACCTAGCACCAATCCTATCGCACCCGTTAAATTAATTGTGTGTAAGGATTTACCACTTTTTGCCGCCGTGCCGTAGAGCCAAAAACCAGCCGCTTTTAATTCTTCTAAAGCACGATTGAGATTAACCACCCTAGCGACGGGTAAATATTCCAAGGAGCCGGCCGCCACTTTCATCACCGTCGATGTCACCCCGGCGGCGCGACGTTGGGGAATAACTACCCCCTGACAACCCATAGCTTCGGCGGTGCGAATAATTGCCCCTAGGTTATGGGGATCCGTGATCCCTTCAGCGATGACGATGACGGGGTGGCGACTTCTGCCCTTAGCTTTTTCGATCAGATCGGCTAATTCGATATACTCATAGGGGGACATCTGGGCCGCAATCCCCTGATGATTGGCCTTATTGGTAATCTGATCGAGACGCAGATCATCCACCTCATCAATTACCGTGCCGTTGGCCTTGGCTTTTTCTAAGAGGGTATGATAACGGGGATCGTAACGGAGTCGATTGACCACCCAAATCCGATTAAGTTGGCGCTCCTCCTCCATGGCCGTTAAAACCACCCGGCGACCGTAGAGCAGATCATCAGCTTCTTGGTTTTCTGGAGTTACTGCCGGGGATTTAGCCAGAATTGGCCCGGTTTTCGGCCGCGAGGGCCGGCGAAAATTACTATTATCGGACTTGCCACGAAATGGTCGATCGCTCATGATTGGATGGATTAATAAAAGGGGGTCGGAAATAATACCTGAGGGCTATAATTCTAGTTTTTCTAATAGTTGATGTAATCTTGAGGGGTCTTGCAGATAAAGATAGCCGAACAGGGTTTCTAAACTGCTGGCCTGCTGATAGACTTGGGCTGTCAGACGACGGCGTTTTCCCGTGACCGCATTGCGTCCCCGGCGCAGAATTTCTTTTTCTTGGTCCGTCAGATAGGGCTGCAGTTGTGCTAAATCTAAAGCCTGTTGTTCGGCCCTGACTTTGCCCACCACCTGAGCGTGATAGTCTCCCAGACGCTGGGGCGGCAGTAAATAATAGGTGCGGATGTATAATTCATAAACAGCATCCCCTAGATAGGCCAGAGAAGCAGGCGATAATCGGTCAAGACCCTCTAGGAGTTGTGACCCCTCGCCACTTAGCTGTAAGCGAATTTGTTCGAGAGGAGATTCCACGATTTACGCTTTTTCTAGATATTTGATCGCCGCTTCCAGGGTGGGTTGCAGGGAAAAAAACTTCTCCAATCGCACCAGTTTTACGGTTTGAGTTACCCGGGGATTGGTAACAATTTGTAAACTGCCCCCTTCGGTTTTGGCCTTTTTCACTAATTTTACTAAGGCCCCTAAACCGGAGCTATCGATAAAATCAATCTGAGCGAGGCTAATAATCACATCCTTGGGACCTTGCTCCACATAGCCTTCGATCACCTTACAAAAAGTCGGTTCGGAAAAGGCATCTAAAAGACCCGTCAAACGGAAAATTTGGTACTTATCTCTGACCTCACGCGTGCCTCGCAAGCTGACGGTCAAGTTAATTGCTTCTGGAATAATCGCCTCCTAGCTCTAGAGCCGTAAAAATCAAAACCCTAGTATATCCTAAAAATTTACGACCGACCCTTTTTTGCTTGCCGCATTAAATCGACAAATTTGGCGAACAGATAATCGGCATCGTGGGGGCCGGGACTGGCTTCGGGGTGGTATTGTACCGAGAAAAAGGGCAAAGACCTGTGTTTTAAACCCGCTACGGTGCGATCATTGAGGTTGAGATGGGTAATCTCCACTTGCGGATTTAAAGAAGCCTCCTGCACGGCAAAACCATGATTCTGACTGGTAATTTCCACCTGTTGCTGCAGTCCACAGGGTTGATTTAACCCGCGATGGCCAAATTTCAGTTTAAAGGTTTCTGCTCCTAGGGATAGGCCTAAAATTTGATGACCCATACAGATGCCAAAAGTGGGTTTTTCCCCTTGCAAAAGTTGCTTGGCTAGGGCAATTCCTTCGGTGACAGCCGCCGGATCTCCCGGTCCGTTAGAAAAGAAAATACCATCGGGATTATAGGCGGCGATTTTTTCCGGGAGACTGTCGGCGGGAACCACGATCACCCGACAACCGTAGCTGGCTAAACGCCGGAGAATATTGCGTTTGATGCCAAAATCGATCGCCACCACCGTTAACGGTTCTTGATCACTATCAATTGGCGCAAATTCCCAGGCGGACGGGGTGGGAGTCGTCCATTCGTACACTTCCTTGGTGGTAACTTCTTTAACGAGATTTAACCCGGCCATACTGGGGGCCGCCTGCACCAGCCGCAGTAAATCGTGATAATCGAGTATTTCCGTAGAAATTGCCCCATTCATCGCCCCAACCGAGCGAATTTTGCGGGTCAGAGACCGGGTATCGATGCCATAGATGCCAATAACATGATGATCGGCCAGATAATCCGGTAGGGATTGGGTAGAACGCCAATTACTGGGCCGGTGGCAGATATTTTTGGCGATCGCTCCTTTCACCTGGGGACGAATTGACTCCTCATCCTCGGGGTTAACCCCCGTATTTCCCAATTCCGGATAGGTAAAAGTGACGATTTGACCAGCATAACTGGGATCGGTGAGGACTTCCTGATAACCAGTCATCCCTGTGTTAAAGACAACTTCGCCGACGGTGGTTCCCTGGGAGCCGAAGGAATAACCCTCGTAAACTGTACCATCGGCTAGAACTAATAAGGCTTTTTGACTAGCAGCACTTGATATCATTGTCAATTTTTTAATCTTGAGTAGTGGTGAGAAACAGAAGTCAAGGATAGACTAGAACAGGGACTAGAAAACGAATTGCTTAGTTTTAATTGGCTAGGGCGTTTTATGATTAAGAGTACGTCCGCTCAAAGACAACAGCTTCCCCTGACTAGCCATCGGCAAAATCCTATCGCTTAAAAAATAACTATATAAGTAATATGAGTGCAAGAAAACTGACTGATGCCACGAAAAAAGAAATTCTTAAGCTTTATCGGGAAACGGAGGCCACCACTTCCACGTTAGCCGAGCGTTATGGAGTGAGTAGTTCTACGGTCAGTCGTTTTCTCAAAAATTCTTTTTCTAGCGAGGAATACGAGCAGTTAATCCAGAAAAAACGCTTGGCCCGTAGTCCTCGTGGCCTCGAGGAGGAGGAGGCAGCAGCGGATTTACCGGAAAAAGCGATCGAGGTGATTAGTTTTCGGGCAGCCCACATCGCAGCTAAGGATGAGCAGGCTTTTCCGCAACCGATCGCTTCTGTGGAACAATTAACTCTGTTAATGGATACCTCTTACTCGCCAGAAGCAGATCATTCGGAAGATATAGAAATTAATGGCGATAAACCACTAGAAGACGCTAATTTAACCGAGTTTTTCGTCGAAGCTATCGAGGAAGAGGAGGAGGAAGATGAGCTTGACGAGGATTGGGATGAGGATGAAGATGAGGAGGATGAAGATGAGGAGGATGAAGATGAAGATGAAGACGAGGAGGAGGAGGAACTAGCGGGGAGCTATTTAGGCCCGACTATCGTTAAAACAGCCCAATTACAGATATTACCCCTATCGGCGGCGGCTTTTCCCAAAACCTGTTACTTGGTCATTGATCGCGCTGCCGAATTAATCACCCGTCCCCTCAAGGATTTTGCCGAATTGGGTAAGGTTCCCCCTCAGGAAATCCAGCAGCGCACCCTCCCCATCTTTGAAAGTCATCGCATCGCTCGTCGTTTCTCCAAGCGCAAGGAAAAAGTGATTAAAGTTCCCGACGGTCGCCTGATCGAAAAAGCTCACGCTCAACTGGAAGCTAAAGGGATCACCCGTCTGCTCATGGATGGTCGTATCTACGCTTTAGAGTAGGGAATTAGGGGATAGGAGACTTTTCAGTCTCCTCCGAACCCGTTGCTGAGGGTGGGGACTCGCACAGGTTCACAGCTGGCTGTTGACTCCAGCAGGTTCACTGCAAGGGGAAGCCAAAAAAGGAAACAAGCAGCCATGAACAATAACGAGATTGTGACTGTTCTCAAGGCTTTCTGTCAAGCCTGATTGAGATGCTCTTACCCTGTCATTTTAGATGAGTTTACCCTAAGAAAATATGCCAATCTCATTCAGAGTAGAACTAGCTTACCAATAATCGGCTATTAGTGAGCGAGGTTTTTTCTGGATTTATCACCAGGGTTAGTGTAGTTCAAACTGGTATTACTTACCCAAGTTTTGGTTATCTGGTCAATAAAATATCGAAATATGCAAGAAAACGGAACCGCCGAGAATGTTTATAAGTTTTCTAGTACCCTATCTCCTTCCGATCCAAGCTATGTGGATAGAAGGGCTGATCTGGAATTGTACCAAGCTCTGATGAACAGTCAGTATTGTTATATTTTCAATTCTCGCAAAATGGGCAAGTCGAGTTTGACGGTACGCATCCAAACTCAAATTGAAGCCCAAGGAGTTGCCTGTTCCCGTATAGACTTAAATGAATTGGGGACATCAGTAGATCAATCTAGCTGGTATCATTCCTTAATTATTGAAATTGCCGAACAATTAAAACTAAACATGACGGATTTAGAATCTTGGATTGCCAGTCAATCTGTTTCTAATGTTGGGTTACTTAGACAATTTATTAAAGAAATTTTATTGAGAAAAATTTCAACCGGCATTGTTATTTTTATTGATGAAATTGATGTGGTTAGAAAACTACCTTTTGCTACTGATGACTTTTTTGCTTACCTTAGGTCTTGTCATGAAAAGCGAGTTATTAATGCAGATTTTAATCGTATTTCATTTGTTTTAATTGGCACGGCTACCCCCAATCAATTAATTCAGGATAGTCAAAGAACTCCTTTCAATATTGGTAAAGCAATTGAATTAAATGGACTGTCGTTAGAAGATAACTGTCAACCCTTGATGCAAGGACTAGAAGGGTTGGGTGTGTCCCCTCAAGAAATTCTACAAGAAATTTTTAGCTGGACTAATGGTCAACCTTTTCTAACTCAAAAATTGTGTTATTTAATGGCCAAGTTTAAAGTTCAAATACCTCGGTCTCTCTTATCAGCTTGGATGCGAGATTTTGTTTATAAACACATTATTGATAACTGGGAAAAAAAAGATGAACCTGCTTTTTTATCAAGTATAAGAGAGCGACTTATTTATCATCCTGACCAAGGGTATTTACTAAGGGTTTATGCTAATGTTTTAAAAGGTAAATTGGTGAAAGCTAGTAACACACCAGAACATGATGAATTATTACTATCTGGATTAGTTATCGTCGATAATCAGGGCTATCTTAGAGTGGCTAATGCTATTTATCAGGCAATTTTTAATCAAAAATGGTTATATAATGTATTAGCAGCTAGTCGTCCTTATCAATCGGAAATTGCTAAGTGGGAAGACTCAAATTTTACCGATACAAATTGTTTACTGACAGGTAAAAAGTTAGAGGAATCTAAAAAATGGCAAGAAGATAAAGAATTAGATAGTATCGATTATCGTTTTTTAGCAGCCTCTGAAAGCATTACTCGTCAAAAACAATCTCGTTTATTTATGTTAGCAGCGGGAATATTTACTAGCATTGTTACAGGGTTACTTGGGTTGGGATTCTACCAGTCATGGCTGTTACCTTACTTTTATAAAATTCCCTATACTAAGGAGCCTGAACTATTTAGCCAAGGCGAAAAAAAGCTACTTATTAAACAGGAAAATTTTTATAAAGATCGGGGTATTTTGGCTTTTAAAAATGCTAATTATTTGGAAGCTAAACAGTTATTCAAAAAAGCCTATCTCGCTCATCCTGAAGATGCAGAAACCTTGATTTATTATAATAATGCTATCGCTTATTTAAGTAATAATTATGTTACTTTGGCGGTGGTTATTCCCAGTGGCAAAAAAAATGAAATTTCCCAAGAAATCCTTAAAGGGATTGCTCAAGCACAATATTTATTTAATAGCCAATTACCGACAAGTGCGAATAATTTATTTTTAAATATCGTTATTGCCAATGATAATAATGACGAAAAAGTTGCTAAGATAGTCGCCAAGGAAATCGTTAAAGACCCCAAAGTTATTGGAGTAATTGGACATTATTCTAGTGAAGCCACCTTAGCAGCTTTACCTATCTATGAAAGAGCCAAAATTACTTTAATTTCTTCGACAAGTTCCTCGGATGTAATTGAGAGTGAATACTTTTTTAGAACCGTTATCACCAATGAAAAAATTGGTGAAACTTTAGCTAATTATGCCAGCCAACATGATCTAGATAAGGTAATTGTTTTTAATAATTCTAACCAGATTGATAGCCAAGAACTTACTCAAGAGTTTCATCAAGCTTTCCAAAAAAAAGGCGGTAAAATCACTAAAGTAATTGATTTATCATCTTCCCTAGATATTGACGCAGAAGTTTTCAAAGCATTTTCCCAAGATCAAGTTAGAGGAATTGTCTTATTTCCCAGTTTGGAATCAGCTTCTGTGGTAGTAGAATTATCCCATACTCTTGAACAGTTGAATACCAGCACCACTCCAGAACTGAAAAATAAGCTAGTTCTTTTAGGGAGCCATTCCATGTATGAACATGAAATGTTGGTTGATAGCGGTAAATTTATTGATAATTTAGTTTTGGCTGTGCCTTGGTTTTCCCATCTAATTAAGTCCCAAAATTTTGTCAGAGATGCTCAAGCTTTATGGAAAGAAGATATTAGTTGGCGAACCGCTACCAGTTATGATGCGGCCCAATCATTTATAGCTGCTATTAGAGCCTTGCAATCCCAGAATAAAATTTCTTCAGAGTTGATACAAGAATATTTAGAAAACCTCAATCTTTCGGCCAGTTTGACCTCAGGCAATTCTCTCAGGTTTGTAGATAATGAATCCGAATCTAATCGAGAACCAATTACTGTCAGGGTTAAGAGTAAGTTAGAAGCAAAACTTGAAAACTCAATTCAGTTTCAATTGGAATCTCAACGAGACTAATCAAGCAAGTCGTCAAAATATACTTGATACAAATTGCAACGCACCTCTAGGGTATCATAACTTTTGTGGATCAGTCCCAATCGTTCCAAAAATTGGACAGATTCTCCTTTCATTTGAGCCGGAGTCAGAGCTTTTTTCTGAAGAATTTGCCTAAAAATATTCCGTAGGTTAGCATTACTTTTCAGATATCTCATCAGTAGGAAAAAATGACTTTGAAATGGCTCTCGTCCCTGCAAGGCATCATCTAGAACCTTTTCTAGAGAATTCCCTTCTTGCAATTTTACCAAGATTAACTTAATTAAATAAGGATTACCTCCCACTAAGTTCATGACCTTGTGAACATCTGATAACGTCCAATTCATGCCATTAACTTGAGCGAAAGAGAGAACTTGTTCCGCATTAAAATCCGATAAACTAGCCACATAACCTACACCAATTAAGGGAGAGGCATAAAAATCGTAGTTGCTATAAAATTCCGTTGAATGAATAATAATTAAGCGTAGTTTCCGCCAAGGTTGAGAACGTCTTTCATGCCAACTTCTGAGAATACCACAAATTTCATTACCGATTGTTTCAGTTTCCAAAATTGTATCAAATTTTTCAAAGACAAAAACCAGAGGATTAGCACTGGGTTGGAGAACATATTCCTCTAAATATCGTCGAGTTTTGTGGGCAGGAGTTCCGGGACGAGACCAAAATTTATCGAGAAGAGATTCGTTAATCTTTAATTCTTGGGTAATGGTACGACAAATCGACAGCAGCAAGTCTTCACAACTAAGGGCAATAGTGGCTTTTTCCTCCTCACAATCAATGATAACTGGTTGATAATTATCTTGTTTGAGATGATGGACTAACCAATTAACTAAACGGGTTTTGCCACTATTATGAGGTGCGCGAATTCTTAGCAACGATTGTTCTTGCTGAAGAACTTTGAGACAATTTTCCTCCAGAGGTGGACGTTTCACATAATCCTTAATATAGGTCTGATAATCCTGTTGTTTTTCCTCATCTAAAGAGGAGAGAATAGCAGCAATTGCGGGAGATTGATGTTTACTTTTGTTTGCCCACTCTTGATCAAAGCTCCTTAGGTTAGTTAAAATATCATGACCCCGTTGCCAAAAAGTAATTTGAAAAGTACGAATTTTTCCTTGATTATTGAGACGATGATCTTCCAAAATACCTAAAAACTTTTCGTTAAGATATTCTGTCAAAGCATCCCGAATTTGCCATAACTCCAGCTTTTGACCACATTTTTCGGTCAGCATTTCTAAAGCATTAAGTTCGGCTTGAATTTTCAATTTTTTCTCATTAATCCAGCTAAATTTAATAGCCAGATTTTCACAATTATCTACCTCGTAGTTAGCAAACTTTAACAGAGCATTAAGTAGATATTTGGTTCTTTGCCTGGGAATATCCCCATAAGTAACTTTTCTAGACATTATCTCAAGTTTAGTAATTAAGGACTTTGCCGGTAATTGAAAAATTTAAGTAATGATTTGGTTACGGATTAAACTTAAAACAGTGAGTTTCCTATCCTCCTTTTTGAGTGCAAGCTTCGCTCCCCTGTTTAACGGCGTGCGCTAAATCCAAGCGAATCGATTTTTAGGGGTACTGGCAAGGTTTGATTCATCCTCCACAAAGGTTTCTCTGCTATTTTATGAGTTTTTTCACCTACCCACTTAGCCCTATTTGGCGGGCCTGGTGGTTGTGGCTGTTGACCATCCAAGTATTTCCAAGTAGTAACATGAATTTCCCGTTATGGCAACGATAGCGGATTTTTCTAGACGACCTTGACCACATCTCTCAAAAAAATTTTCCGCAAAACCCCGAAGTTCCCCAAGGTTTTTCTCCACCCCCAAGTTACTCAAACTCCAGTCTGGGATAGCAATTGAGGGCAAGAAAAATTAGCCTTTGACTGTGGGTGTACTCACAATGCCATAATCAACCACAACAAGGTTCAGATTTTCTTAATAGTCTTTTTATCCTTGCTATGGCAGCACTTTGACCGATATCTGTCTGGCTATTTTGTGCCGAATTAGACAACTCCACTGGTTGACCGACTATGACTAAAATTGCTGATATTGCCTACGTTACCTATCAACATCCGGATTTAGACCTGTGCGAACGTTTTTTGAGGGATTTTGGCCTGATTACCGCAGTTAAAACCGATACAGCCTTGTATATGCGAGCTAGAGGCAAAAAACCGTTTGTCTATGTCGTAGAATGGGGAAAAGAAGCTAAATTTGTCAGTTTTGCCCTAGAAGCGACATCAGAATCGGTCTTACATGAACTAGCCACTTTAGCCTCCGCTTCGACCGTGGAAACCCTGTTCACCCCCGGCGGTGGTCAGCGCATCAAAATTATTGACCCCAACGGTTTTAACCTAGAATTGGTCTATGGTATCGAGGAAGTGGAACCTTTGCCGATTCCTGAACCCTTGCAATGGAATCACGCTAGTCGCAAAACCCGTTTAGGTCGCACCCAAAGGCCGAAAAAAGAACCCGCACCTATTTTACGTCTAGGTCATCTAGCTATTGATGTCAAAGACTTTGAGGAAAGCTATCACTGGTATCAGCAGACTTTTGGCTTAAAAGCAACAGATTTAATTTATTACGGCCATCCCAGTTTACGAGTCGGGGGTTTTCTTCGTTGTCAACGGGGAGAGGAATGGGTTGATCATCACACCATCGCCATGTTGCAAGGTTCTCACCCCAAAGTCCATCATACTGCCTTCGAGGTGCAAGATTTTGACTCTATTAAAATCGGCCACGATTGGTTACGAGAAAAAGGATGGACTCCTGTGTGGGGTATTGGTCGCCATTTGTTGGGAAGTCAAGTGTTTGACTATTGGCAAGATCCTTTCGGTAGCCTCATTGAACATTTTACCGATGGGGATCTTTTTGAGCAAACCACCGAGCCAGAACTTCACGCGGGTGGGTTAGATATTCTCTATCAATGGGGACCGGCGATTCCCGAAAGTTTTTTAGGTTAAACCGTTGAAAACGTCTCATAAAAGGGTTTAGATGATGAATATTGCTGAAATATTTCAAAAAAGACGCTCTACTCGTAAATTTCGCACCGATGCCATTCCCGAAGAAATTTTAGCCGAAATTTTTCGTTTAGGATTCCAAGCTCCCTCTAGTTATAATTTGCAACCATGGCGATTTATAGTGGTTAGAGAACCAGAAAATAAGGCAAAATTGCGAGAATTCGGCTTTGAACAAGATAAATTGGTCGATGCACCCGTGGTTTTAATCTGTTGTGGCGATCGCCAAGTTAACCATCGTGGTTACATTAATCAAGTAATTGAGTTAGGAAAGCAAGAGGGGACGATTTCCGAAAAACGGGCCAAGTTCATGCACATGGCCATTCCGCCTTTTTTCCAATTTAAACCCTGTTATCAGTCTCCAGAAGCTTGGAGCAACCGACAAGTTATGATTGCGGTTACTTATCTCATGATAGCGGCGCAAAGCTTGGGGGTGGATAGTTGTCCCCTAGAAGGATTTGTGGCTGAACCCTTGCGCGAGTATTTCCAAATTCCCGATACGGTCGATGTCTGTTGTCTCTTAGCCTTGGGATACGCTGATGAACCCTTGAGCGAGTATGGGGGACGTTTTGGGACTCAGAAGCTCTGCTATGGCGAAATTTACGGAGAAACCTTTAATTTAAGCCCAAATCACCCCTAGAGTGACCGTCGCCCCCCGTCACCAGAAACTTGTCCCGGTGCGAGAGGATTAAATCTTTGTATTCGATTCCATTTAAGGAGTAAAAAAATGGCTCTTTGTTTAGATACTAAGCTTAATTTGTCAGAAATAAGCAGTTTAGTCGATATTATTCGTTATCGCGCCCAATATCAACCCCAAAAAACTGCTTATACCTTTTTAGTCGATGGCGAAACCGAAGAAAAACGCCTTACCTACGGGGAATTATTTCTAGAAGCGCAAGCGATTGCCAATAGTCTCCAATCCATCCTATTACCGGGGGAACGAGTTTTATTAGCATACCCTTCGGGATTAGAGTTTATTACTGGGTTTTTCGGCTGTTTATTAGCAGGAGTAGTGGCAATTCCAGTTAATTTGCCCAAGAAAAACCAAAAGATGGCTCGCTTAACTTCTATTCTTAACAATTCGCAAGCAAGCTTACTTTTAAGCACACAATCGGAATTAGACCAATTAAAAAGGCAACTAGACAGAGACATTCCCTTTCTAGCTACGGATAGCTTAATCGGCAAAAGTTTAGCCGAAGACCACCCCACTCAGATAAAACCAGAGACCTTAGCCTTTTTACAATACACCTCTGGTTCCACGGGGACTCCCAAAGGAGTGATGGTCAATCACGAGAATCTTTTGAATAACCTCCGAGATATTGCTTCTGGAATATTAGATTTAGACGGGGAACAGGATGAAAAGAGCGTTATGGTGACATGGTTGCCAACTTTTCATGATATGGGGCTAATTTATGGTATTTTACTGCCTTTTTATCGAGGATTTCCCTGTTATCTCATGTCTCCGGTTTCCTTTTTACAACGTCCTTTCGGTTGGTTAAATGCCATCAGCAAATACAGAGCCACCCACACTGCCGCCCCTAATTTTGCCTATAAACGTTGTCTTGACAAGATTAAAGAGGAGCAGCTGACGGATTTAGACTTAAGCAGTTGGAAAGTGGCTATAAATGGCGCAGAAACCGTCAGAATAGAAATTTTAAGCGAATTTGCTCGTAAATTTGCCCCCTGTGGTTTTGAGTTTGCCGCTTTTTGTCCGGGTTATGGTTTAGCCGAGGCCACCTTAAAAGTTGCTGCTGTCAGGAAAAATCAAGTTCCTCAAATCTGCTGGGTTGAAAAAGCCGCGTTAAACCGTCATCAAATCGTTTTTACGGAAAAAAGCCCAAATTCTCAATCCTTAGTCAGTTGTGGACAAACAGAAATCGACACAGAAATTGCCATTGTTAATCCTGAAACCTGTCAACGCTGTCCCTCCCAGCAGGTGGGAGAAATTTGGGTGAAAGGCAAAACCGTTGCCCAGGGCTATTGGCAACATCCCGAAGCTA
Source organism: Microcystis sp. M179S2 (assembly GCF_020245805.1). Classification (NCBI taxonomy): domain Bacteria; kingdom Bacillati; phylum Cyanobacteriota; class Cyanophyceae; order Chroococcales; family Microcystaceae; genus Microcystis; species Microcystis sp. M179S2. Next base: position 18,717 of record NZ_JADBUE010000011.1, read on the forward strand.
CAGAAAAAACTTTTCAAGCAGTTATCGCCGATACTGGACAGGGTTTTTATTTGCGTACAGGGGATTTAGGTTTTATTCATCAGGGTCAACTATACATCACCGGACGCTTGAAAGACCTGATGATTATTCGCGGTGGTAACTACTATCCCCAGGATATCGAACAGACCGTAGAACAATGCTATCCCGACTTTTGCCCCAGTGGAACTGCCGCCTTTACCGTAGAAATCGAGGCAGAAGAAAAGTTAGTCCTAGTTCAAGAGGTAGAAAGAACGGCAATTCGCCGTTTTAACCAGCAAAAAGCCCTAGAAGCAGTTCGTCGAGCGGTTTTTCAAGAACACGAATTGCAAGTTTATGATATCGCTTTTATCAAACCCGCATCTCTGTCCAAAACTTCTAGCGGCAAAATTCAACGCCACGCTTGCCGTCAACAGTATTTAAACCAGCAACTTCCACTAATTTCATCCCCTATGCCGACGCTAACCCCCCCCCTCAGCAGTCACCAAGCTGACCCCACAACCGCTAGTCAAGAAAAAACCGAGCAAATCTTGACTTGGTTGCGAGATTACGCCAAAACTCGCATTAATTCCCATCTGATTGATGACCGTCGTTGTGTGCCGCCCTATATTGTCATGGATTTTGGCAATCAAGGACTGATGGGAATGCAGATTCCTGAAGAATACGGGGGAATAGCCCTTAATAATCGCAATTTTTTGCAGGTGATGGAACAATTAGCCGCCATTGATTTAACTCTGGCGACGATGGTCAGTCTCAATAACAGCTTAGGTATCCGTCCGCTGCTCAACTACGGGACTATTTCCCTCAAGCAAGAGTTATTACCTCTTTTAGCTACAGGAAGACAATTATCCTCCTTTGGCATGACGGAACCGGAAGCAGGAGCGAATATCGGGGCAATTAGTACCGTTGCCGTGCCGGATGGCCGAGATAAATGGCGAATTCGCGGCCTTAAGCATTGGAATGGTTCTGCTTGGGCCGGAATGATTAATGTTTTTGTCCGTTTGCTTGATTCGGAAGAACCGGGGAATAACGGTTTGACAGGTTTTCTTGTCCGTCAAGGTACCCCCGGTCTGCGTTTGCGACCTGAATCCCTAACTATGGGATTACGGGGAATTATGCAAAATGCCATCTATTTTGAGGATGTTTTAGTCACTAAAGAGCAATTGCTGGGAGAATTGGGCAATGGCACTGAACCCGCCGACGATGCTTTACTTTATGCCCGTTTAGGTATTGGCATGATGGGAGTTGGCGGCATGAAACGCTGTCTACAATTAATGTTACGTTATGCCAGTCGTCGTTCGATCGCTACCGGTAAATTGCTAGAAAGTCCGATTACTTTAGCCCGTTTTGACCATTTAACTGGGGCTACTGTGGCCTTGTCCAGTCTCTTAAAGTGTATCACCACCACCTTAGACCAAAAAGTTGCCGTTCCCAGGGAAATGGCCGTTATTGCCAAGATTACGGGGGCTGATTACCTCTGGGAAGCGGCCGATAGTCTCGTTCAGATGCTCGGGGGTAGAGGTTACATGGAAACTAATCTTGCCCCGCAAATTCTCCGGGATGCCAGAGTTTTACGAATTGGCGAAGGTCCTAACGAAAGTTTGAAAATCTTTTTGGGCAAAAGTATCACCCATACGGACAAATTAGGCGAATTTCTGACAAAAGTTCTGGAAGCGCCCGAGATTGCCCTGCAACTCCACAGCACCGCCCAATCTATTAATCAGCGTTGTCTCCAGTCTAATCTCTGGGGTGATCGTTCTGCCGCCTTAGCTTGGGCCTATTCTTTAATCGGAGAATTGGGTTGTTACGCCGCTTTAGTAGCAACAACAGCGAAAATGTCCCAAATTCACCCCGGGGAAAAGTACAGTCATGCCCTAGCTTGGAGTCAATTGCAGTTTGATTTATGTGTGCAGAAAGCTCTCCGGGGAACACCCGAAGAAAACTTTGCTTCTTCGGTGGCAACTATCCGCGATCGTATCCTCGATTATACTCAATCTATTGATGATATCGAACAACGTCTAGAGGGTTCCGATTATCAACTCGACGAGTTATTGACGTTGGAACCAGAAGCTAAACAGACTCATCCTCAAGCTGAAACTTCTCTGGTCGAAATTGCTATTCAAACGCGGCAAGACCGAGTAAATATACCCTCTAGTCCGAAAAAGTCCCTTCTTAGCCAACAAACTCCCGAAAAGGTGGAAACGTGGTTAGGTAATTGGTTACACCAGAAATTAAAGGTCAATCCAGCCACTATCCAAACCAGCCAGTCTTTTGCTGATTTTGGCTTAGATTCAATTTTTGCCGTGGAATTAGCCCAAGATCTGGCCGATTGGTCGGGAATCCCCGTCGAAGCCACCATTGTTTGGAATTATCCCACTATTGATAGTTTGGCAGAATATTTAGCTAACCAGATTAATCAAAGCAATACTGGGGCTGAATCGGCAAATAATCGGGAAAAAAGCGAAATTTTAGCAGTTTTACCCCAAATATCCGAAGAAGAAATCTCTGCCTTCTTTAGTTAATCGCTGGTGGGGATAGGATAGCTAATTTCCCTTGTCCTATCCCCCACCTCGGAGTCACGGGGACAATTGTGACTATGCTACTAAATTTTCCCATCCCGACAGTATCAAGGTTTTTCCCGCTTATCCGTGACTTTTTCCCGAGCATAACCTGAGATGAAAGTGACGTGACATAACAAGACAAGAGTTGTTAGGAAGATGAATCAACAAAAACAAGCTTTTTTAGAACAATACAAACACCTCGATGCAATGGTCAAAGCGCAAACCGAACCCATCGCTATTGTGGGTATGGGCTGTCGTTTTCCCGCAGGAGTCAATGATTCCGCAAGTTATTGGCAGTTATTGGTTAATGGCATCGATGCAGTAACAGAAATTCCCCTAGAACGTTGGAATATTGCCGATTATTATCACCAAGATGCCGATGTTCCGGGAAAAATGTATAGTCGGGAAGGGGCATTTTTAGACAAAGTTGACGAATTTGACCCAGCTTTCTTCGGCATCTCACCTCGGGAAGCCGCCGCCATGGATCCGCAACAACGGTTACTGTTAGAAGTCTGTTGGGAATCCCTAGAAAATGCGGCTATTGCGCCAGAAAGTTTGATTAATAGTCAAACTGGCGTATTTATGGGCATTTGTCGCGATGATTATGCCCAATTGTGTTTTCATCAAGGCGTAGTCAATCACATTGATGCTTACAACAGTTTAGGAAACAGTCGCGCTATTGCCGTCGGCAGAATCTCTTATCTATTTGGGTTTCACGGTCCGACTCTGCAAATTGATACGGCCTGTTCCTCCTCCCTCTTGGCAGTACATTTGGCCTGTCAAAGTCTGCGCGGCCAAGAATGTAATCTCGCTTTAGCGGGGGGTGTGAATCTGATGTTAACCCCGGCCACTGCGATTAGTAATTGTAAATTAAAAGCCGTTTCTCCCCAGGGTCGCAGTAAAACCTTTGATGCTTCGGCCGATGGTTATGGTCGGGGCGAAGGTTGCGGTGTCGTGGTCTTAAAACGTCTCAGTGATGCTCTCCGAGATGGCAATCTTATTTTCGCCCAAATTCGCGGTTCGGCTGTCAATCACGATGGAAAAAGTAATGGCTTAACCGCCCCCAATGGTCAGGCACAGGAAGCTTTACTCAGACAAGCCCTCGAAAGAGCGAAAATTCAACCTAAAGATCTGCAATACGTCGAAGTTCACGGTACAGGTTCATCTTTAGGAGATCCCATCGAGGTTTTATCCTTAGGGAAAATTTATGGCCGGGGTCATAGCCAAGATAATCCCCTGATTTTGGGAACCGGGAAAACTAATATGGGGCATCTGGAAGGAGCTGCGGGGATTGCGGCGTTAATTAAGACAGTTTTACAGCTACAAAATCAGCAAATCACCCCTAATCTTCATTTTAAGAACCCTAATCCCTATATTCCCTGGGAAAAACTGCCAGTCAAAATCCCCACCACTCTTACCCCCTGGTTGGTCAGAGAAGGAGTCCGACGGGCTGGAGTGAGCGCTTTCGGGATGAGTGGCACTAACGTCCATTTAATCGTTGAGGAAAGCAATTTTGAGCGGCTTGGTGACGAAAAACCTCATTTAGAACGTCCTTGTCATTTAATTACCCTTTCGGCGAAAAGTGAGCCGGCCTTACGCGAATTAGCTCAACGCTACTACGATTTTTTCGGTCAAAATTCCCAGACGGTCATGGCAAATGTGGCCTATACCGCTAATACTGGGCGATCGCATTTTGAGCATCGTTTAGCTATTCCCTTTGTGGCTCAAAAACAGCTTGAGCAAGCTTTAAAAGACTTTATTAGGGGTGAAAATCGCTTTTCAGGTCAAAAAAGTCTTTTAACCTCGAAAAAAGCCCCTAAACTGGCTTTTATGTGTACGGGAGAGGGTTCACAATATCCCGGAATGGCTAGGGAACTCTACGAAACGCAACCGACTTTTCGCCAAACTTTAGAGAAATGTGACGAAATTTTACGGAGCCATGGGGTGAAATCCTTACTGCAAGTGTTATATGGGGACGAAAAAACCAGTCAGTTGATTAATCAGACTTTTTACAGTCAAATTACCCTATTTTCTCTGGAATATGCCCTCGCCCAACTCTGGTTATCTTGGGGAGTGAAACCCGATGCTCTCATCGGTCATAGTTTAGGGGAATATGTGGCCGCTTGTTTAGCGGGAGTCTTTAGCTTAGAAGACGGTTTGAAGTTAATTGCCCATCGGGGACGCTTAATGCAGACATTACCGAAAAACGGCATAATGGCGGCAATTTTTACCGATTCCGACAGCGTGACCAATCATCTCAGGAAGATTAGGGGCATCTGTACCATTGCTGCGGTCAATAGTCGAGAAAATACGGTCATTTCTGGTGAAACTGAGGCTATTAACCATTTAATCGCTAACTTTAATCAGAGAGGCATTGAAAGTCAGACTTTAGCGGTTTCCCATGCTTTCCATTCTCCCTTAATGACGGGTATGGTGGGGGAATTTGCCAAGATTGCCGAAACTATCACCTATAATTCCCCGCGTCTCCCCCTTATTTCTAACCTGACTGGGGATGTTATCGATGCAGAGATAGCAACTTCCCAATATTGGGTTAATCATCTACTGTCTCCCGTAGAGTTTGCCCGGGGTATAGAAAGATTAGGAGAGTTAAATACGGAAATATTCCTAGAAATTGGCGCCAAAACCACCTTAATTAGCCTAGGTCAGCAAAATCTCCCCGACCAAGGTCTCTGGTTAGCTAGTTTATCCCCAAAACAGTCGAATTGGGAAACCCTACTCCAAAGTTTAGCAACCCTTTATGTAAAAGGGGTCAAAATTGACTGGAATGGATTCGACCTGGATTATTTACGCGAAAAAATCACCTTACCTACCTATCCCTTCCAAAGAAAACGCTATTGGTTAGATTACATTGATTCTCAGCTAAAAACCCCGACAGTGGCGGCAGCTTTCCACCCTCTCCTACAGCAACCGCTGCATCTATTGGGGTCAAAGGATGTTCACTATCAATCCTCTCTTTCTCCCTGCTATCCCAGCTATCTGCAAGAACATCAAGTTTTTGGCCAGGTAGTTTTCCCAGCCGCAGCCTATCTAGAGATGATTATAGTGGCAGCTGGTCAACAATATCCCAATCAGCAGTTTACTATTGGTCAATTGAGTCTGAATCGACCCTTAATTTTCTCAGACAACCAGAGTAAAAAGGTACAGTTAAGCTTACTAGCGGGGGGACAATTTCAGATTCTCAGTCTTGGGGAAGAGGAAGTTTCCCTACTGCATCTATCCGGTAATTTAACCAATGAAAACCAGGACTTACCCAGCGGCAATTGGACAGATATCCGGGACCGTTGTCACCAAAAAATCGAAATCGCACAGCATTATCAGGACTGTGTAAGTAAAGGAGTGAACTACGGGGAAAGTTTTCGAGTTATCCAGCAACTTTACCGCAATCAGTCCGAAATTGTCGCAAAAATTCAACTTTCTTCCCATCTACTCTCGCAAGCGGTGGATTACCAGCTACATCCTGTCTTACTTGATGGTTGCTTTCACGCTATGTCGGCACTATTTCCCGCGGGGAATAGCACCTATCTTCCCACTAATATTGACCGATTGACCTTTTCGGGAGTTAAGGACACCTCTATATACTGTCATGGTCGCTTCAGCCATAGCAATTTGCAAAACGGCATCTTAATCGCTGATTTGACTATTTTCAGCCAATCGGGTCAATTAATTAGCCAAATTGACGGATTAACTTTTCAACAAGCCCGGCCAGAAACCCTCTTTTCCCAGACCAACGACCTCAAGGATAGTTTATACGAAATTACTTGGCAAGCCACGGACTTGACGGGAATGGATTGGATAGAAACAGGAGATTGGTTAATTTTTGCTGACAAAAAGGGAGTAGGGCAACAATTAGCCGAAAAATTGGTGCAACAAGGGCATAGATGCCAACTTATCACCGAAAACAATCGCCAGACTTGGCAATATTTCCTCAAAAAACCCTATCAAGGTCTAATTTATCTCTGGGGAATCGATGACGACCAAGCTTTAGAAAATAATCAAAACCTAGCCGTCACTCAGGAGCGAATTTGTGGAACTTTGCTGGAAATAGTGCAAGAACTAGGCAAAATAGAGGTTAATTACTCTCCTCGCCTCTATATTGTCACCCAATCGGCTCAATACATTCCTTCTCAGCCCACAGTGATTGCCCTTGCCCAAAGTTCCCTCTGGGGATTAGGACGGACTATTGCCCTAGAATACCCAGAATTGCGCTGTCTGTGTCTAGATGGAGATAAATTTCAGGATAGCCACACCTTAGCCCTAGAGGTGTTCCAATCTTTACAAAGTTCGGAGGAGGAAAATCAAATCGTTTGGCGGCAAGGCCAGAGCTATGTGGCTCGTTTAGGGCGGTTTATCCCGAAATCGTCGCTAAAAAACCGAGAAATTGCCGAAAATGCCACCTATCTTATTACTGGTGGTCTAGGGGCCTTAGGGCAGCAAGTGGCTAATTGGTTAAGGAAAAAAGGAGCAAAATCCCTCGTCTTACTGAGTCGCCGGGGAATAACTCCAGAAACCCAACCAATTATAGACCAATGGCGACAAGAGGGAACCAATGTAGAAGTTTTTGCCGCCGACGTTAGCGACTTTGGCCAAATGCGTCGGGCTTTTGAGATAATCGAGCAACAGTTACCCCCTTTAAAAGGCATTATTCACACGGCCGGGGTGTTAGAGGATGCCAGCTTATCCAAACAGACTTGGGAGAAATTTGAGCGCGTCTTTTCCCCCAAAATACTCGGAGCTTGGAATTTGCATCTCCTCAGTCAAGAAGTTGATTTAGACTGGTTTATTAATTTTTCCTCGATGGCCTCGGTGTTAGGGTCTTCTGGACAGAGTAATTATGCTAGTGCTAATGCCTTTTTAGATAGTCTAGCCCATTATCGTCAAGCGCAAGGACTGCCGGCCCTGACCGTTAATTGGGGTCCCTGGGCAGAGGGTGGTATGGCCGAAAATTTAGGCGAAAAAGCGAAAAAAAGGCTAATTAAACAGGGTTTTACCCCTCTTGATCCCCAAAAATGTTTACATCTCCTCGAAACATTGCTGACGACTTCTCGGACACAGGTAACTGTCGCTTCTCTCAATTGGAATAGCTTTTTTAACAGTTTCGAGAATCAAAAAATTCCGCCTTTATTACGAGATTTCCAGAGTTTTTCAGCCCAAAAATTAACCCCAGACAATAATTTTATTAATGTCTTAAGGACAGTACCAATTGAGGAGCGTTTTGCGGCTTTGACTGCTCATGTTCAAGGGATTGTAGCGGAAATTCTCGCTATTCCGGCTAGAGAATTTACCCAAGTTGACCAAGGTTTTTTTGAGTTGGGAATGGGTTCTTTAATGACGGTGGAATTACGCAATCGTTTAGCCAAGGATTTAGGTAAATCTCTGGCGGCAACTATCACTTTTAAATACCCAACAGTGACCAGTTTGGTCGATTATCTAGTAGCTGAAGTTATTGACCTTGACTTTAGTTTAAAACCCTTAGCAATAGGAGCAAATCAAGATAGCAATATTGATCCCCTCAACGAAGAAGATTTATCCCTAGAAGAATTGTCCGATTTACTCCTACAGGAATTAAATTCCTTAAGCTAGAAAAGCAGACCTCAAACCCTATCTAAATAACCTGTTTACCATGACACAAATACCTGCCAAAACTGATCAAATGAGCTTAATAAAAGATGCCTTAAATCAAATTAAGGTCTTAAAAACTAAGCTACATACCCTAGAAAAAGCTAAGAATGAACCAATTGCAATTATTGGTATGTCCTGTCGCTTTCCCCAGGGAGCTAATTCCCCGGAAACTTTTTGGGAATTATTGCAATCAGGAACCGATGCCATCAGCGAAATTCCGCCGCAGCGCTGGAATATTGACAATTATTACGATCCTAAGCCCGATGCAAGGGGAAAAGTCTATACCCGTCACGGTGGCTTCTTAAATCAACCGATAGATCAATTTGACGCTGATTTTTTTGGTCTTTCTCCCCGGGAGGTGGCACAAATGGATCCGCAACAGCGATTACTGCTGGAACTAGCCTGGGAAGCTCTGGAAAATGCGGGAATATCACCCTTAAATCGGCGAGGAAGTCAAACGGGGGTATTTATAGGCATGATGACTCAAGATTACTCCCATTTTAGCCATCATCCCGATCTGATTGATGCCTATACGGGAACGGGAAATGCTAAAAGTGTAGCTTCGGGACGTTTATCCTATCTTTTTGGATTTCATGGCCCAACTTTAACGGTTGATACTGCTTGTGCCTCCTCTTTAGTCGCTGTTCATTTAGCTTGCCAAAGTTTACGCAATAACGAGTGTGAAGTTGCCCTAGCTGGGGGGGTCAACCTAATGTTAACCCCCTTCGTTACTATCATGGAATCCCGCGCCCAGATGTTGTCTCCTGACGGTCGTTGTAAAACCTTTGATAGAACAGCGAATGGCTATGTGCGGGGAGAAGGCGGCGGTATTATAGTTTTAAAGTCTTTATCTGCGGCTATTCGGGATAATAACTTGATTTTAGGACTAATTAAAGGTTCGGCCGTTAACCATGGTGGTACGAGTAGCGGTTTAACAGTTCCCAATCAACTTAGTCAAGAACAATTGATTCGTCAAGCTTTAAAAAATGCTCAGGTAAAGCCAGAGGACATTAGCTATATTGAAGCCCATGGAACTGGCACTTCTTTAGGCGATCCCATTGAATTAGGTGCATTATCGACAGTTTTTGCTAAAAATCCCCAACCGGTTTGGGTTGGTTCCGTCAAAACCAATATCGGCCATCTAGAAGCGGCCTCTGGTATTGCCGGACTGATGAAAGTGATTTTATGCTTGCAACATCGACAAATTGCCCCCCATCTCCACTTCCAGCAACCGACACCCCATCTAGACTGGGAAAATCAACCGATGAAAGTTCCGACTAAAAACCGTGAATGGGTTAGTGAAAATTCTGCTCGTTTAGCTGGAGTTAGTTCTTTTGGCTTAAATGGCACTAATGCCCATATTATTCTCGAAGAATACCCTTACGAACCTCAAACGACTGCGGCACCTGATTCATCGCCCTATCTGTTCACCCTCTCAGCCAAGACTGAATCGGCTTTAATCAAACTAGCCCAAAAATACGCACATTACCTAGAAAATGCGAAAAATATTGCTTTAAGCTCCATTTGTGCTACTAGCAATCGCAGTCGCTCTCAATTACCCCATCGTTTCACCTGTATTGTCTCTAGTCACTGCCAACTTCAAGAAAAATTAGCCGCTTTCGTTCAAGGTGAACCCAGTTCTTTTCGCCAAAAAAGTGAATTTAATGGCAAAAATCGGGCAAAAATTGCCTTTCTCTTTCCGGGACAGGGTTCTCAATACCCCGGTATGGGAAGGGAACTATACCAATCCTATCCTCTATTTCGTCAAACACTCGATCGCTGTGCTGAGATTCTCCGTCAATATGGGGACTATTGCCTAACGGAGATTATTGACCAAGAAAATCATCTCAATCAAACTTTTTACAGCCAACCTGCCCTATTTGCTCTCGAATACGCCCTTTTTAAACTCTGGGAATCCTGGGGAATTAGCCCCCATGGGGTTATGGGTCATAGTTTAGGGGAATATGTGGCCGCCTGTGTTGCTGGAGTCTTTAGTTTAGAAGATGCCTTAAAATTAGTCTTCTATCGGGCTAAATTGATGGATTCTGTGGGAAAAAGTGGTTCAATGGTCGTTATATCGGCTAGTGAAGCTGAAATTATTCCCTTAATTGCCCCCTATCAATCTCAGGTCGCTATTGCCGCTATTAATGGTCAGGATAATATTGTCCTGTCCGGTGCTGCAGAGACCATAGAAACCCTGGTAAAACAGCTTCAGGTCAAAAATCTGAAAATTACCCGGTTAAATGTCTCTCAAGCTTTTCATTCCCCTCTGATGGAGGAAATTTTAGACGAGTTCCGACAAGTTGCTGAAACTATCACCTATCATCCCCCCCAACGAGCCTTAATTTCTAACCTTAATGGCAACTTAGTCAATTTTGAGGTCACTACTCCCGATTATTGGTGTCGTCATCTCCGGTCTTCTGTTCGCTTTGCCGATGGGATAAAAACCTTACTGGACAACGGTTATGAGCTATTTGTCGAATGCGGCTCCCATCCCGTTTTATCGGGCATGGGCAGCCTACTGGATAAAAATTATTCTTGTCTTTGGTTGCCCAGTTTGCGTCGTCAAACCTCTGACCGACAACAGATCCTCGAGAGTGTCAGTCAGCTTTATCTGCGGGGATTCGCCCTGAATTGGCAAGAGATAACGGCCAATCAAGACAGTAAACCCTGTATCTTACCGACCTACACCTTTGAAAGAAGTAGTTATTGGCTAAAAACAGGCGACTTGACCCCAGAAGAAGCGCAATTATTGCCTGAATTGTCGAAATATCTCCTAGAAACACCGCCGCAACCGCCGGAAGTTGTCAAAACCACCACCGCATCATCTTCTGGTCATCTAATTACCCTTGACTCTTTGTTGGCCACACCCGCAGAGAAACAGCTTAAACAACTAGAAACCTACATTATCGGTGTTTTAGAACAGATTACTGGTTTATCCGTGGTCAAGCTACATACCAAGCAACCGCTCTCTAGTTTAGGCTTAGATTCTCTCATGTCCAGTCAATTACGACGTCAACTAGAGGAGGATTTAAAAATTATTGTTCCCGTGGAATACCTAGCGGGATTGAGTATTGAGCAGTTTTTACCGCAAATATTCAACTTAATCACCCAAAATTCCCAACCTGCAACTAGCAATAAAACTCCTCTCCCCTCAAAACAGAAAAAACCAATCAAGACGACTAAAGCCGAAAATATCTCTAATGATCCGAAACTTTGGCTAATTCGCAAACAAGCTAATCCTAACGCCCACATTCGTCTATTTTGTTTTCCCTACGCTGGTGGGGGTGCCTCCGTATTCCAAAATTGGCTGAATTACTGCCCCAAGCAAGTGGAATTGTGGGCGATTCAACTACCCGGACGCGAAACGCGTCTTCAGGAAACTGCGATTACATCGCTAAAATCCCTGATTAATCGTCTCATTCCGATTCTGACTCCCTATTTAGACCAACCTTATGCTTTTTTTGGTCATAGCATGGGTTCTTTAATCAGTTTTGAATTAACCAGAGAATTGGCTAAAACTCGGCAAAATCTACCCCAACATTTATTTATGTCTGGATTTCGAGCGCCTCAAATTGTCAATCCCGATTTACCCATTCATCGTCTGGGAGATGAGCAATTTTTAGCAGCTTTAGGTCATTTTCAAGGAACCCCAGAAACTCTCCTCAAACATCCCGATTTAATGGCGGCTTTTTTGCCAATTTTACGAGCAGATTTCAAACTCCTAGAGACCTATTCTTATCAACAAGGTCAACCCTTAAATTGTCCTATTACCGTTTTTGGAGGCCACAACGATGCCAAGGTTTCTGCCGATCAATTACAACAATGGCAACTGCAAACCAATCAAGATTTTGTCCTGCATACCTTACCGGGAGGACATTTCTTTATCAATCAACATACGGAGAAAATTATGAAAATAATTGGCCAAAGTTTACGAGAGTTTCCTGAACAAATGACTGCCTAATCAACCAACTATTCAAGGGAGAAAAATCATGACTTTAGATTACAAAGAGCAATACTGTATTATTGGGGCTGGTGCCGCAGGATTAGCGGCGGCTAGAGCCTTAAGCAAAGCCAAAATTCCCTTTAATGTTATCGAATCTGCCCAGGATGTTGGGGGTATTTGGATTTATGATCGTCCCGATAGTCCAATGTATAAAAATACACATCTGATTGGTCATAAAACCACACAACCTTTTTCCGATTTTCCCATGCCAAAAGATTACCCAGATTATCCCAATCATCGGTTAGTCTATGAATATCTTCGCAATTATGCCGCTCATTTCAATCTCTATGATTTCATGGAATTTAATCTCAGCGTGGAGAAAGTAAAAAAGGTGGGTAACTTTTGGGATGTCACCCTTAGCAACCAAGAAACCAGACGATACCGAGGGGTTTTAATCGCTAGTGGTTATCATAGTAAACCGAATATTCCTCAATTTTCTGGGCATTTTGACGGGGAAATTATCCATTCAAAAGATTATGATAATCCCGCTCAACTAAATGCTAAAAAAGTCCTAGTAGTTGGAGCGGGACAATCAGCCATGGATTTAGTCGTCGAAGCGGCTATTAATGGCAGTAAAACTTTCCATAGTACCCGTCGTGGCTTTCTCTGTATGCCGAAATTTTTGTTCGGTTTGCCCCCAGAATGGGTGATGATTAACACGCCAATCATGAATCTAATTCCAGCGCAAGAACACATGAAAATGATGGCTTTATTATCACCAATAGCTCTATTCTTACAAGGAGTTAATCTCAAAAAACTCAATATTCCGACAGACTGTAAAAGTAACGGTCTAATTATTCCCAATAGTGACCAACAAATCTATCGTTATTATGTGCATGGAGATGTCACCCATAAGCCTAATATTCAACAATTAGACGGAAAGAAAGTTATTTTTGCCGATGGCAGTACAGAAGAAATTGATCTGATTATCTACGCCACTGGTTACAAAATTGAATTTTCTTTTATTGACAAATCTGATTTAAATTGGCAAGAAGGAACCACCCAGCCTAACCTCTATATGAATGTTTTTCACCCAGAGGAAAATAACCTGTTTGTCATCGGAATGGTTCATCCCACTGGCACCCACTGGCGAGTATTTGAAGAACAAAGTAATTTAGTGGCCGCTTATCTACAAGCTCAGGATAAAAAATCCCGGTTTGTCTATAAATTTGAAAAGCTAAAACGTCAAATTAGTGCCAATTTAAGCGCCGACAATAAACACCATAGCGGTACTCACTCCTTAGTGATTGACAAATTGGGTTATATACGCCAAGCCCAAGGATTAGCTCGCCGATTACTGGCTTAAATCTCCCACCATAATTAACCCCCTGAAATCCCTCTATCTTAACTCCAATGCCCTACATTATTGAGACAGCTACTGGTTTTCCAGAACATTACTATCCCCAAGAAGTTCTAGAAGTCAATATCAGAAATCATTGTGCTAATCTTCTTCAAGATTATTGCCGAGAAAATCAACTCGACTTCCAGGAACAAACCTTTTTTGATTTAGAACAAATTCATCGTTTTTTCAGTAATGTCAAAATTCAAGGGCGATACTTCACTATTCCCCTAGATGAATTCGATGCCGATAATCCTCCCGGACTCGCCCAAACCGTTCGTCAAATGGTCGATCTAACTATGGATTTAGTAACATCGACAGTAACTAATTTGCTCAAAAAAGCAGCTCTTTCTCCCAAAGAAATCTCCCTAGTTACCTCCGTTACTGTTCTTCCTTCCGTTCCTTCCCTAGAAAGTTTACTCCTCAATCGTCTAGATTTTTCCCTCGATATCAAGCGGCAAGCGTTATCGGGTGTCGGCTGTTTGGGAGGCGCCCAAGGATTAGCCAGAGTAAACGATTATCTGCAAGGACATCCCACCGAAGCAGCGATTTTGTTTACCACCGATCCCTCCTCTGGCCTTTGGCAAGGGTCAATTCATGGCGATTTAACGGGATTATTGGGACAATTACCCGAAGATCCGTCTCAATATAGCAATATCATTATGACCCTTGTGGTAGCGGCTTTATTTGGCGATGGAGTCGGCACGGTTCTCTTAGCGGGAGATGAACATCCCTTAGTCAAGCAAGGTAAAGCAAAACTGAAGATTATCGGCACTCAATCGCTGTTAATGCCCCACACAGAGCATTTAATGGCATTACCTTTAACAGACTACGGTTTTCGCCAAATTCTTCGCCCAGAAGTCTCTGATTACGTCAAGGGTGGGGTGAGAAAAGCGGTGACATCTTTACTGGAAAAAACAGGAGTTTCCCTCGAGGAAATTGTCTGTTGGATGGTGCATCCGGGGGGTCCAAAGATTCTCGATGCAATAGTTGAAGAATTTCAGTTAGAACCGGATGTTTTACAGGTTAGTTGGGATATTTTGGCAGAAATTGGCAATATTGCCTCTGCTACTATCCTCTGCATTCTCGATGAAACCCTCTCCCGTCCCCATCCTCCCACGGGTTCCTACGGATTAATAATTTCCATGGGGCCTGGATTTGCTCAAGAAGCCATTTTAGTTCAATTCTAAGGATATTTAAGGATGTTAAGCCAAATAGTTTTCATTGCCCTGATTAGTTACATTATTGTCCAACGAGTGCGCGTTACTCGTCTGAGTAAACAGAATATGGCCAAAGTCTTAGCGGAAGGTGGCAAACTGCATAGTTCTAATTATGTGGGATTCGTCAAGATTTTCCAATCTAGCTGGATGCTTTGCATGATTGGGGAAGTTTATCTGCTCGATTGACCTTTTATTCCAGCATTGGCTTTATTTTCCCTAATTACTACTTTTTTAGCTCAAAAGCTCCGCTATGCCTCCATTGAAGCCTTGGGCGATCGCTGGATTCATCAGGTGGTCACGGTTCCTCAGACACCCGTGATCGACAATGGCATTTATCAATATATCCGTCATCCTAACTGGTGGGCCATGATCACGGAATTAGCGGTGGTTCCCTTGTTTCATACCGCTTATCTGACATCTATAGTCTTTAGTCTCCTGAATGCTTGGTTATTAATCCAACGCATTCCGGCTGAAGAAGAAGCTTTGAGTCAAGACACCAATTATCAAGCAGTTTTCGCCAATACTCCCCGTTTTATTCCTAGTTTTAGCGCAATTTTCTCTCGCAAACAGCAACCGCTTAAAAGTTAATTGCCACGGATAGCAGGGCCGGTTCCCTAGGGCCCTTTAATTACCCCTCATACCTGAATTTCAAGGAGAAAAAAAATACTATGGACTCTCTAATTGTTTCCGAAAATATTATTAGCGACAATTTAACTAACGCTCTACAAGAATGGGAAAATTTATTAGGCTCCGAATATGTCAGCACCGATAACAAAAAACGCCTAGAAGCCGAGACCGCTACCTACGAAACCCATGCTAAAATCCCGGCAATTATTCGCCCAGGTAATCGTCAAGAAGTCCAAGAATCTCTAAAAATTGCTAATCGCTATCAAACCCCTGTCTATCCTATTAGTACAGGTAAAAATTGGGGTTATGGTTCGCAAGTTCCTAGCCGCACCGGTTCGGTTTTAATGGATTTGAGTCGATTAAATCAGATTTTGGATTATAATGAAACCCTAGCTTATGTAACTATTGAAGCGGGTGTTACTCAGCGACAACTCTACGATTTTTTGCAAAAAAATGGCAATAAATTATTAATGAGTGTCACCGGTTCGACTCCTGATTCTAGTATTATTGGCAATATTCTCGAACGAGGTCAAGCCAAAGGACTTTTGGGCGATCGCTTTAATCATGTCTGTGGAATGGAAGTAGTTTTGCCCACCGGTGAATGTGTTCATACGGGATTTAATCGCTTTGAAAACTCCCAAATAGGGGCGGTAAATCGTTGGGGAGTCGGTCCTTATTTTGATGGAATTTTTACCCAATCTAACCTGGGAATTGTCACCAAAATGACTTTTTGGTTAACCCCCTATCCTGAATATTTTCAGGCTTTTTTCTATAGCATCGATCAGGAAAATAAATTAGAGTTATTGATCGACAAACTACGTCAACTGAAAATGGCAGGGGTAATTAAAACCACCTTCCACATTAATAATAACTACCGAATGTTGTCTATTCAACAACAATATCCCTGGCAGGAATGCCAAGAAAAAACTCCTTTACCCCCCGATTTATTAGAACAATTAAGTCATCAATGGGGTGGCGGTGTTTGGATAGGAGAAGGTGCTTTATATTCGGCTTCACCAGAACAGGGAAAAGTCGAAAGAAACCTAATTGAAAAAGCCTTGAAAGGAATTGTCAATAAACTTATGTTTTTTGATGAAAATAAGTTCAAAATGGCCAGCAAAATGAGTCCCATTTTTAAAGTATTTACTGGTGTGGAAATTAAGGACAAGGTGGATTTAATTTATCACAAAAATCCCCAACGAGGAATGATTACCGAAAAAGGGCTGAAGATGGCTTATTGGCGCAAAAAAACGCCCCCCACCGATAGGTTGAATTTAGACCTGGATGCCTGTGGCATGATTTGGTGTGTTCCCTCTGTTCCTTTTCTGGGAAATCATCTCAGAAATGCTCTCAATATTATCAGCAGCATCGCTCAAAAATATGGTTATGAACCCAATATCGGCATTAACTGTATTACCGAGCGCAATATCAACATCAATGCTGCCATTTTTTATGATCGATTGCTAGAAGGAGAAGACCAAAAAGCCTTAAATTGTCACGATGAAATGTTGGCAGAATTGATCAATCAAGGCTATTATCCCTACCGTCTTAGTACCCACTCTATGAATAGTTTACCCGCAGCCCAAGACGATTATAGTTGCTTAATCCAGAAAATTAAAGACAGCTTGGATCCCAATCACATTCTCTCACCCGGTCGCTACGAATTTCTTTAAATAAGCCTAACAATCTACTGCTAACTACCCATCTCTCCCCCAATTCTAATGACTTCTAGCACTTCTAGCAAATGGCAACATCTCCGAATAGATTATCTTCCTTATATCACTGGTTGGTTTGGTAACTTTATCGTTAATAATGCCCTTCTAACCATGCTAATTTATCGCTACGACCCGGGCATTCCCAATGACTATAACTTATCCATTTTATTGCCCTCTGCTTTAGTGGGGATAGCGATAATGATTAGCCGTATTGCTGGGGCTTTTGTGCAGCCAGTAGTCGGTTATTTTTCCGATCGCTTTTGGAGTCCTTGGGGCAAAAGAAGACCATTTATACTGGCCAGTTTAGTCCCTTTAATTGGTGGTTTTATCCTGTTGTTTAATCCCCCTAATAACTTAAATCAAACCACTTACTTCATTTATTTAGTCACCATGCTTTGGGTGTTTTATGTGGGCATGGCATCCTACCATGTTCCCTATTTAGCCTGGTTGCCCACTCTCGCTAAAAGCCCAGAAGGAAGAGTTAAATTATCAACTCAAATCGGAATTTTTGGTTTAGTTGGTGCCACCATTGGTGGGATTATTGCCCCTTGGTTAACTGATAGTTATGGCTTTCATGGGATGGGTATTGCTATTAGTCTTATTGGGCTAATTACTCTAGCTATGCCCTTGCTAGAAAAAGAAGAATATAGTCCTTCTAAGGGGAAATATCCTAACTTTAAAACCACCTTAACGGCGGCTTTTACCAATCGGACTTTTTGTATATATATGATCACCATGATCTTGGCGTGGATGGTGATTAGTATTATCTCGGTAATTCCGACTTTTTTAGTAATTGCTCTCCTCAAACGAGAGGTAAGTTTTGCCGCCGTGATTAATACTATTATCGTGGGGAGTGCCTTAGCTGGATTTACCCTAGTTTTACCCTTAGCGCAAAAATATGGCAAAAAACTGGTTTTTCAAGGTTCTTTAATCTGGGTTGGCCTGGGTATGATTGCCATGGCCTGTGGTCGCTTTTGGTGGCAAGATTCTTTGATTCCTTGGTTAATCCTTTCAATCATCGCTAATTTAGCCCTAGCCAGCTTTTTTAGTCTGCCGAATGCCATGTTATCGGACATTATCGATCAAGATGCGGAGCAACAGGGAATGGGACGAGAAGCAATATTTTTTGGAACTAGGGGTCTCCTAATTCAATTTAGCCAAGGTGCGGGGTCTTTTCTAACAGGATTAATCCTTTCTTTCGGGAAAACTCCTGATAACCCCTGGGGGGTACAAATTGCCTTTTTGTGCGCCGGTATATTATCCCTAGCAGCGGCTTTTGTCCTCCGGCCTTATGCGATCAAAAAATAGTTCTTTCCTCGCTAATCTGTTATTACTTTTGACTAAACCCTACTCATTTGGAACTGGATTATGACTTCCCCCAATCCCATCACCAAACAGCAAGAAACTGCTATCAAAAAACTGCGATTGCCCTGGCGATTAATTATTACTGGGATCCTAGCGGCCACCTCGGTTTTTGCCTATCCTACCCTGCGTAATGTCCTCTTAGAAA
Organism: Microcystis sp. M179S2; assembly: GCF_020245805.1. Taxonomy (NCBI): domain Bacteria; kingdom Bacillati; phylum Cyanobacteriota; class Cyanophyceae; order Chroococcales; family Microcystaceae; genus Microcystis; species Microcystis sp. M179S2. The sequence goes on from NZ_JADBUE010000011.1 coordinate 37,350, forward strand.
ACACCTCTGAATCCACCACCTCAAAAGAAACCGCTTCGTTAGCAATCGATAAGAGCAAGACGGCAGCCTTACCTGTGCGAACCTTAACTTTAAGTCCTGTCACCCATCACCAAGAACCGCGCCGTTATACGGGTAATATTGTGGCTAAACGGACAAGTGAACTAGGATTTGAGCGTTCGGGACAATTAATTAGTTTATTGGTTCAAGAGGGTCAAGAGGTACGCCGAGGTACTTTAATTGCTACTCTAGATACACGCAATTTAGAAGCACAAAAACAAGAACTCATCGCCCAGCGATCGCAAGCCACGGCTAAACTGCAAGAATTACAAGCTGGTTCCAGGAAAGAAAGTATCGCTGCAGCCCAAGCAAAAGTCCGAGATCTCAGGGAACAATTAGCTTTAGCCCAATCTAAATACCAAAGACGGCTAGGATTGTATCAAGAAGGGGCAATTACTAGAGAACAACTCGAAGAAGTGCAAACAGATGTTAATGCACAACAAGCGAGAATTGATGAAGCCCAAAGTCAATTAGATGAACTCAAGGCCGGTACTCGTCCCGAATTGATTTCTCTGCAAAAAGCCGTTATTGACCAATTTGATGCCCAACTGAAGAATATTAACTTAGAGATTGAGAAAAGCCAACTTCAAGCCCCCTACGATGGCACTATTGCCCTCCTTCACGTCAATATTGGCACTGTTGTTTCTGCAAGTAATCCGATCGTTCGTTTAGTGGAAAGTAATAAACTGGAAGCGCGTATAGGGGTTCCCATTGACCAGTCCGAAAACTTACCAATTGGCAGTAAACATCGTTTAAAAATTGGTAACAAAATATTAACAGGACAAGTCACTTCAACCTTGCCCCAAATTGATCCAACTACCCGTACCGCCACGGTTATTTTAAGTTTAAATCAGACTCAGGGCCTGATTCCGGGGCAAGTGGTCAGCCTAGAATTATCTCAATCAGTTCCACAATCGGGCTATTGGTTGCCCACAGAAGCTTTAGTACAAGGCACGAGAGGATTATGGTCTTCCTATGTTCTAGGAGAAGCTAATCCCGATAATCCTCGACAATTTACCGTCAAACGCCAAGATTTAGAAGTTCTAGCGATTCAAGGCGATCGCTTGTTGGTGCGCGGGACTCTCACCTCCGGTGATCGAGTGATCGTCGAAGGGGTTCACCGCATCGTACCCGGGCAAATGGTGGAAATTTGGTAGTCAGTGGTCATTAATCAGCTTTATTATCCCTAATAATCTCCAATGAATAACTTATTTGAACGTAAACCTAGATTACTAATTCTGACCTTAATTCTGATTATTGTCTGGGGATTGTCTTCCTTTCAAATTTTGCCGCGCATGGAAGATCCCGAAACAATTAATCGAGGTGCCACCATTACCACCAATTTACCCGGTGCCAGTCCTTATCGGGTCGAATCCCTAGTGACCGAAAAAATTGAACAATCTCTCTCTAGCATCAAAGAAATTAGCCTGATTGAGTCCTCCTCAGAATTAGGGCGTTCCACGGTCAATATTGAACTTAAAGATGAAGTGACTGATGTGGATCCCGTCTGGTCACGCATTCGCGATCGGATTACCGATGTCATCCCGGAACTACCCCCAGAAGCCCAAAGACCCTTATACGAAGAAGGATATAGTAAAGCCTTTAGTTTATTGACTGCCATCCTTTGGGATCTAGATACCGCTCCTAATTACGCTATTTTACGCCGACTTGGCCAAGAACTGTTCGATGAATTAGAAGCCCTTTGGGGAACCGAAAGGGTCGAGTTAGTCGGGGTTCCGGCCGAGGAAATTTTAGTCGAAATCGATCCGGTGAAATTATCCTCCCTGGGCCTAACCGCCGTCGAAGTTGCCCAACAAATTCAAACCAGTGATGCCAAGGTCGCCGCCGGACAACTTCGCAGTAATCGCAATAATTTATTATTGGAAGTCGATACCAGTTTAGAATCACTCTCTCGGATTCGAGCCATTCCGATTCGTTACAGTAATGATGGACAATTTACCCGTTTAGGAGATATCGCTCTAGTTACCAAGGGAATTCAAGAACCACCGCCAGAACTAACCATTATTAACGGTAAACCCGCTATTGTGGTGGCGGCTATGATGGAATCGGGCCAACGCATAGACGAATGGACAGCGGCGGCCCAGGCCAAGTTAGACCTGTTTCGACCCTCTCTCCCCCAAGGTGTTAGCCTCAAGATAATTTTTGCCCAAAATCGTTATGTGGCTAACCGACTCGATGGATTATTCAGCAACATGATCCTAGGGTTACTCTGTGTCATGGGGACAGCTTTTGTGATGATGGGATGGCAGTCCGCCTTGGTGGTGAGTTTATCCTTGCCTTTATCGATCCTGATGGTCTTTGCCGGTATGAATCTCTGGCAAATCCCCCTACATCAAATGTCGGTGACAGGAATTGTTATTGCTTTGGGACTTTTGATCGATAACGCTATTGTGATTGTCGATGAACTGCAAAAAGGACTACGGACGGGAATAGCTCACCAACATATTGTTGCTGAAACCGTTAAACAGTTAGGGATTCCCCTCTTAGCTTCTACCCTAACCACGATTTTGTCTTTTATGCCGATCGCTCTTTTGCAAGGAGGCATTGGCGAATTCGTGCGTACTATCGCCCAAACAGTGATCTTAGCCTTGGTTAGTTCTCTAATTTTGTCCCTAACGATTATTCCTGTCCTCAGTTTACGTTTATATCAACTGACTCATCGCTCGCACCAGACAAAAACCCATTGGTGGGATACGGGAATTAATTTACCGCTCCTAACGGGTTTGTATCGCCAAATTTTGAAGTTGAATCTCTATTTTCCCGTATTAGGTCTGGTTATTGGCTTGATTATCCCAATTACTGGCTTTGTTGTCGCTGGCACTCTCCCAGAAGAATTCTTTCCCCCAGCAGAACGAGATCAGTTAACCCTAGAAATCGAACTGGCCCCCACCACAACCCTAGAAGTAACTCAGGTAAAAGTGGCTCAAGCTGCAAAAATACTGCTAGATCATCAAGAAATTGGGGAAGTTCACTGGTTTTTAGGGCGTAATGCTCCCCCCTTCTACTATAATCTCTCCGATGGCGTCAAAGACTCTCCTAATTTTGCCCAAGCGTTGATTCAACTTCGGCAAGTTTCTGATGAACCCCAATTGATCGAAACCTTACAAAAACAATTAAGTCAAGCTCTACCGATGGCTAGGGTATTAGTTAGCCCCCTAGAACAGGGGCCACCGGTGGGCGCCCCGATCGAAATTAGGGTTTATGGCTCAGAATTGGAGATGTTAAGGAAAATTGGCGAGTCCCTACGGGAAGAACTGGCAAAAATACCCGAAATAACCTATTCTGTTGCTGATTTAAGTGAAATTCAAGCTAAATTAGCCTTAAAAATTAATGAAGAAAAAGCTCGACTAATTGGTTTGGATAATGCGGCGATCGCCAGCCAATTGGATAACCTTTTAGAAGGTTCTGTGGGTGGCTCGATTTTAGAAGCAACGGAAGAATTACCCGTACGAGTCCGAGTCGCTAATCGCGATCGCGAGCAACTGCCACAAATTGCCTCTTTAAATATTCTCGGTAATTCCGCCACTGCTGAACGGGCTAATATTTCCCTTTCCTCCGTGGCAGAATTTGATTTTCTCCCCGAATTAGCCACGATTCCTCAACGAAATGGCAAGCGAATTAATACGGTGAAGGCCTATGTTCAAGCTGATGCGATCGCTGCAACGGTTTTAGACGAATTTCGCCAAAACTTAGAATCGGGCAAATTTTCTCTTCCGCCAGGGTATCGGCTCGAATTTGGCGGAGAGGAAGAAGAAAGAGATACAGCTGTGGCTAATCTAATTGCTAGTGTGGGAGTCTTGGCGATTCTAATGCTATCAACCCTTGTTCTTTCTTTTAACTCCTTCCGTCTTGCTGCCCTAGTTACTGTCGTCGGTATTAGTTCAATTGGACTAGCCTTATTTTCCCTCTGGTTATTTGAATATCCCTTGGGATTCATGTCCATTTTAGGCACTATCGGCTTAGTTGGGGTTTCCGTTAATGATTCTATTGTCGTGGTGGCGGCTTTACAAGCTTTACCTCCCCATCTTCAACGCCAACGCAAGGCAATCCGGGAAGTGGTCATTGCTTCCACCCGTCACATTCTCACCACTACCTTAACCACCGTGACGGGATTTGTGCCATTATTTCTCTACGGCGGGGCTTTTTGGGAACCCCTCGCTATCTGTATTTCCATCGGGGTAATCGGAACCACCTTAAGCGCACTGGTATTTGTCCCGTCGGGATGGTACTATCTCGCTCAAGCCCAAAAGGTTTCCCCTCTGTCTGTTCCTGAGTAGCTTGATTAAATGCCACTTTTGTAGAGACGTTGCTAGACAACGTCTCTATTGATTTGGGTAAAAATATCCTGAAAGTCCTCTCGGCTCCACCGCCCTGATCCGAGAAAATACGGGGAATTAGCTGGGTTAAATAGGGTTTGCGGCAAAAAGTTTGTTGGTGGGGTTAGGAGTCGGTCGTCGGTCGTCGGTCGTCAGTAGCCGGTCGTTTCAGGCTTTGTTGCCCTCTCTTTTTGTACTAACTTATGTACTGAAAGGAGGATAATGCCAGGTTTTTGGGGGTCCCAATCCGATTTTCGCAGCATGAACATCGGATTTTAACAGGTCAAAAGCCTTATTTTCAAAGGGTTTTACCATTATTCAGCCGACCCTAAATATAATCGAGTTTAAACAATAGATAAGTTTTTTAACAAGAGTAGTTTCAGATACTAATTACCCGATGGACTGGGGTAGAATTGGAAAAACCAGTCAAACTGTTTTAGCCAAGCTATTTAACTATGATTAAAATTAACTTGCTGTTCGGGTTATCTTCCCTTAAAAAATTGATAAAAAACTTTACATAAACTCAAAAGAGAGCCTGATAAATAACTCAGCTTTTAGATGAGTTATTTATCAGACGAAGTTTTTGGGTGCTTTTGTTGATTAATTCTTAACCACCATCTTAAAGTAGAAGAAGGGAGATGAAAGTTAATCAGTTACTAAGACTCTACGAACAAGGAGAGCGGGATTTTTTAGCCATTGACTTGATGAGTCTAGACCTACAACAAGTGACTCTGATCGCTGTCAATTTTGCGGCGGCCAATTTGCGCGGAACTAATTTGAGTCGCTCTTTTCTGACTAAATCAAATCTGCGGGGAGCGAGCTTGAATTGGGCGAATTTAACCTATGCCAAATTAAGTCAAGCGCAATTAGTGGAAGCGGACTTAACCAAAGCTAATCTCACCGGGGCCTTTATGGTACAGGCAAACCTGCGTAACTCGCGATTAAGTGGGGCGGATCTTTCCCATGCTAATCTCCGGGGGGCGAATTTATGCGGGGCGAATTTATGCGGGGCGAATTTATACTTAGTTAATCTCTTGGAGGCAACCCTAGATAAAGTCAATCTCAATTGGGCTAATTTGCAAGAGGCGCGGCTAAGTGGGGCTAAATGTCGTCAGATTTCCGCAAGGGAAGCCAATTTTAGCGGCTCTTTTCTTAAAGAGGTGGACTTTCAGGGGGCTAATTTAGAAAGGGCTAATTTTAGCGAGGCACGTCTGACGGGTAGTGATTTACGCGGGGCCAATTTAGCGGGTGCTAATCTAGCGGGAGCGCGTTTACAAGAAGTAAATCTACAGGGAGCGGACTTGAGGGGTGCTAACTTGACGGGGACTGGTTTTGAGAGCGTCACCGTTTGGACAGAAACCGCCCAAGAAGATGATATTTTTCCCCTAGACTGGTTTCAGCCCCGTTTTGCCACTTAAAAGTCAATATGTCTGCCGAAAGCCCCTCCTTTTCCTATCGATTAACGATTAGCTGGAGTGGTTAATCTTTGGTTAGGAATGGGGATTGGGGGAGCATTATTCGGCTCATCCTCGAAGGGTAAAGCAGGGGGAGGAGGAGGAGTGGTAGCACTGGGAGATGGTGCTGGAGATGGCGTGGGATTAACGGCAGCGGGGGGACTTTTCGGGGTGACGACGGGTGCGGGAGAGCTAAAACCGAGGAGAGCTTTGCCAAAGGGAAAAACATTAGCCCAGCGTTGAATATTGGGATGGCCAAACCAATCTTGACGGGATACCTTCACCGAGAGGAGAGGTGCGATCGCCCCTGATTTTTCGGCCGTTATCAATAAATCAATTTTATTAAGACCCTGTTGTTGATTAAAACGACTGATGATAGTTTTCTCTGCTAATTGCGATGCTCTAGTCAATAATCCTTCGTAGGATTCTCCCCGTTTAACTGTGATGGGAAGATTAACAGTGGATTGAGCAAAAACCACATCAACGGCGATAATTCCCGTCAGCAGCGTTAAAACAGTAATAGACTTGTACATAGGACAGACGGTTAAACAGGCACTCCCTCGCTAGGGTCGGGATCTTCCCTGTTAGAGTTCCCCGATCGCTTTCTTAAATTACCACGATCGATCTCTGGCCACAATTGAAAATTTTCCGGTAGCAAAATCGTCCTTGGCTCCTAGCAATAGGCAATAGGGGAATAATTAGGGCTGGCTGAATAAATCTAAAAACTTTGTTGGATAATATCTTTAGGCTTTTTTGCCCTCAAAAAGTGTCAGTCATTGGAGTGATCAGGGGGGAAAATTCCGGGACTTTTTCCCTGAACATTGGGTAATTGACCACCTGAAAATGGCTAAAACCCCACACCCGACACCCCCACCCCCACGAAAAACTGTTTCAGCATAACCTAATTATATTTGGCTATATCGACCAGAGGGTTTTAATTATGACACAAACTAGCGAAACCGTTACCTATTCTCTCGAATCTGTCCTGACAAGGATCGAGAGTAAAATCGACAATCTCCAAAGAGATGTTAATCAGAAAATTGACTCTCTCCAAAGAGATATGGATCAAAAATTTGACAATCTCCAAAGAGATATGGATCAAAAATTTGACAGTCTCCAAAGAGATGTGGATCAGAAAATCGACAGTCTCCAAAAAGATGTTAATCAAAAATTTGACAGTCTCCAAAAAGATGTTAATCAAAAATTTGACAGTCTCCAAAAAGATGTTAATGATTTAAAGGTGGAAGTCACAGAAATCAAAGGAGATATTAAAACTCTTGATCAGAAAGTCGAAGCGATGGATAAACGACTGGAAAAAGTCGAAGATAGTTATGCAATCCTAGTTAAAGATATTGCGGACTTGAAAGGGTTTAAATCTCTGATTATCCCCATGATTGTAGCTTTTTTAAGTGCCGTGGTCACTTTGGGATTGCGCGGCTTTTTTCTTGGCAATAAACCTTAAATATATCAGGGGATATTTTAATCATCAAGTTTATTTTGTACTCTACCAATAAAATCCATGAGTTTTTGTATTAATCCTCATTGTCCTAAACCGAAAAGTATCCCGGAGAGTCGTTACTGTCAATCCTGTGGTTCCGACTTGCTTTTAAATGGTAAATATCGAGTCACAAATTTATTGAGTGCCAAAGGTGGATTTGGTAATACCTATGAAGTGATAGATGAACATAAAATACCCAAAGTATTAAAAGTTCTTACCTACGATTCCAGTAAAGCTATTGATTTATTTCAACAGGAAGCCAATCTTTTAAAACAATTAAATCACCCCGGTATTCCCAAAGGAGAAAACTATTTTATTTATCATCCCCGGGAGAGTCAAACTGCTTTACACTGTTTAGTCATGGAGAAAATTGCTGGTATTGACTTAGAAGAATATCAAAAACAAAGAGGATTTAAACCGATTGATTATAATCTCGCTTGTGATTGGTTAACTCAGTTAGCTAATATTCTCTACGAAGTTCATAAACATAAATTCTATCATCGCGACATCAAACCCTCTAATATTATCTTAAAACCCGATGGTCAATTAGTTTTAATTGATTTTGGAGCGGCGCGACAAGTGACTAAAACCGTCCTAGCAGGAGGTAAAAATACAGGAATTTATACCCCTGGATATGCTCCTCCCGAACAATCTCGCGGTCACTCTGTCCCCCAGTCAGACTTTTATGCTTTGGGCAAAACTTTCGTCTTTTTGTTAACCGGTAAAGAACCCAGTGACCCGAAAATTTATAATATTAATACCAATGAATTTAACTGGCGTAAATATGCCCCAAATATCCCTTCTCGATTAGCAGATTTTATCGATAATTTAATGGCAGAAAAACCTATTGATCGACCTAAAGACACCAAAACTTTGCTAAAAATTATTACTGATATTAAAGCCAATCCCCATCAAACTAAAAAAACTAAAAAAACTAAAAAAACTAAAAATTCTTCTCTTGAAAAACCTAAAATTATTCCTATTCCCAATCCTGCACTTATTTCTTTACTCGCTGCAATTTCTCCCAGTCATGCCGGGTTTTGGCTCCGTTTAAAAGCCTCTTTAATTGATTCTTTTATCGTTCTTATTATCGCCGCTTTATTAGGTGGTTATATCTGTTTTCGCTTACAACAATGGTCAACTTTTCAAGATTTAAACCTTGATTTTGATATAGCCAAAGAAATCTGGGTTTACTACGCAGCAGGATTAAGTGCAGCTGGAACAACAATTTTTGGTTTTGCTTTATTTATAGCAGCAATTATCTATAATATTCAAGCCAAAGTTAACTTTACTCACGAGCATATTGCCATCCTGACCGCTCTCGGTTTAGGAATAGTGATTAAATGGTTATATTATGTTTTCTTAGAATATCTTTTTAAAGCCACTATTGGTAAAATGTTTTTTGATTTATCCGTCACCGATAGCCAAGGCCGACGCATATCTTTTGCAAGAGCCAATCGCCGCTACTTACTAAAATTTATCTCCACTGCTCCCTTATATTTGGGCTTTTTACTGGCAGCCTGGACAAAGAAAAAACGCGCCCTTCATGACATGATTTCTGGTACACAAATCCGCAAAAAACAGTAACCAGAACCTAGAAAAGTAGGGAGATGGGAGCAGGACGATAGGATAAAATCAACTACAATAGGGACAAGATATTCCTGCTCGGTAATTGGGGGACTGTTTATCTTTTTCATCGATGGGATGACCGCAAGCGGGACACATTTCATAATGTCCTACCTCTAAATTAGCTGTTAGGGCCACTCTTTGATCGAAAACAAAACATTCTCCTTGCCAAAGACTCTGATCAGGACTAACTTCTTCTAAGTATTTCAAAATACCTCCCTCTAGCTGATAAACTTGAGAAAAGCCTTGATTTAATAAAAAAGCTGCCGCCTTTTCACAGCGAATTCCCCCCGTACAAAAAAGAGCTATTTTCTTATTGTTAATACGATCAAAATTGTCGTGAATATACTCAGGAAATTGGCGAAAATGCTGGATTTCTGGGTTAAGCGCTCCCGCAAAAGTACCGATCGCCACTTCATAATTATTACGAGTATCGATCACTACCACGTCCGGCTCTTTCAGCAATTGGTTCCACTCTTCAGCTTTGAGATGAATTCCTGTTTTTTCGAGAGGATTAGCCTTGGCTTGACCAAAAGTCACAATTTCCTGTTTTAAGCGAATTTTTAGGCGTTGAAAGGGCAAATAATCACAAACAGACTCTTTCACCTCTAGATTAGCTAAACGAGTATCGGTTTTTAACCAACTAATCACCTCCGCGATCGCTTGACTGTTCCCGGCGATCGTTGCGTTAATCCCCTCGGCTGCCAGAAGAATAGTTCCTTTAATTCCTCTTTCTTGGCAGTATTTTTGTATTTCTGGCTGTTTTTGACGATAATCTGACAAAGCCACAAACTGGTAAAAAGTGGCGACTAGATAAGACATGGCAAGCAAAGGGAAAATTAACTTGTAATATTTTTCACTATAGGTTATGATAACGAAAGTGTCCTAAAAACCAGATCGGGGGTTTAGCTCAGTTGGTAGAGCGCCTGCTTTGCAAGCAGGATGTCAGCGGTTCGAGTCCGCTAACCTCCATAGCATCTCCCCCATAGTCCTGACTGATTCACTTTTGCTTGGTGATTAGCTCAAGTCTTTTTGGGAAGACAATTAGCTAGTTAATTATTAAATGATGTCTCGTACCTATCAAGCTACTGGAATCAATCTGCAAGGAATGGCCTTCGGAGAGGCCGATCGCCTCTTAACTATTTTGACGGCCGAATATGGTTTAATTAGAGCCATCGCTCCAGGTGCGCGCAAGTATAAATCTTCCCTGCGGGGTAGAAGCGAACTATTTGTGGTCAATAATCTGTTAATAGTCGCAGGAAAATCCCTAGATAAGGTCGTTCAAGCCGAAACTATCGAATCTTATCCCAAATTAAGTCAAAATCTCGCCAAACTCACCGTTAGTCAATACCTCTGCGAACTGGTTTTGGCGATCGCTCTGAGCGAACAACCCCAGAGGGAATTATACGAATTAATCTGCAGCCATCTGGCCAGAATTGAAGTCCTCGACGAGAATGAATACATACTTCCCTACCTTTGTCAAGCAATTTTTCATTTCTTAACAATTGCCGGCTTAGTGCCGCAAGTCCATAACTGCCTGTTGACGGGAAAAGCTTTAATTGGGGACAATTGCCTAGGATTTAGTTTCGAGGCAGGGGGAATAATAGATCTAGCTGCCCTAACAGAAACAATCAACCCGCCCAAAATCGATAGTAAACTGACGTTGCAAGAACTGCAATTACTGCAATGCCTAGGAAAAACCGATTTTCCCCCAGAAGAAAACCTTACCTCAGAACTAGCTTGGATTAACCTCGATCGCCTGCTGCGCCGCTATACTCAATATCATCTGGGAAAAACTTTTCGCTCCTCGGCATTAGTTGAGGGTTTATCTCCCTTAGAATTTTAAACAGATAGTAAAAGTTATCATAATGCAACTGTTTGACTCAGAAACTAGCGACGCAATTCCTAGCGACTCCTCCACTCCTATTTTTAATTCTTCCGATTCCTCACCGAGGCAATCCGACGCAGAAACCATGAACCGCTTGCCTAAACGTGCGCCCAAATCCAATCCTAGTCAGGGTTTTGCCCCAGTGCTAAAAAACCCGCGCTTTCTCACTCTCTGGGCGGGGGGAATTTTTTCCCAATTAGCGGATAAATTCTATTTAGTCCTGATGATCTCCCTAATTGCCACCCATTACCAAGAAGCCGATCAATCGATTAGTGGCTGGGTATCAGCGATAATGATTGCTAATACAATTCCGGCGGTGTTAGTGGGTTCGGTAGCGGGTGTATATGTTGATAGATGGTTAAAAAAACAAGTTTTAGTTATTTCTAACCTTTTACGCGGGGCTTTTGTCCTCGTCATACCCCTATTATTATGGTTAGTGCGCGAGCAAACTTTAGCCGTTCCCCTCGGTTGGTTGCCTGACGGTTTAAGAAATTGGCATTACCGGCTACAAGGAGAATTTAACTTACCCTTCGGTTTTTTCCTGTTGTTAGTCATTACTTTTCTTGTCTCCACCTTAACCCAATTTTTTGCCCCCGCCGAACAATCTACCCTGCCATTAGTGGTAAAACGTCGTCATCTTCTACCGGCTAATTCCCTCAACACTTTAACCACCATGGCAGTATTAATTATCGGTTTTGCCATCGGTGAACCTCTATTAGCTTTTGCCGATAGCATTTTCGGCACGAGAGCCGGACAATTTGATATTGGCAAAGTGATGATTGTCGGTGCTTTTTATATAATTGCCGGTTTAATTCTAATTATCCTGCGAACTAACGAAAAATATGTCATTCCTACCGCAGAACAGCCCCATGTTTGGGAAGATATCCGCGACGGCATTCGTTACCTCAACAAAAATCATAAAGTTCGTAACGCTCTGATTCAATTAGTCATCTTATTCTGTATTTTTGCAGCTCTATCAGTATTAGCTGTTAGTATGGCGGAAAAACTACCCGGGTTAAAAGCTTCTCAATTCGGCTTTTTATTAGCCTCCTGTGGTGCAGGAATGGCAGTTAGTGCGATTACTTTGGGTTATTGGGGCCAAAAATTCTCCCACACCCAATTAAGTCTCTGGGGTTCCCTGGGTATGGCGGCAGCTTTAATCGGTTTATCTCTAGCCACAAAGAGTTTAATTTTAGCCTTCGCTATGACGGCTTTATTAGGGATTTTTGCCGCTTTAGTCGGGGTTCCCATGCAAACTACCCTACAGGCAGATACACCCCCCGAAATGCGCGGTAAAGTCTTTGGTTTAGAAAATAATGCCGTTAATATTGCCCTCTCTTTACCCTTAGCCGTGGCGGGTATCGCCGAAACTCAATTCGGACTCCGACCGGTATTATTAGCTTTAGCAGTTATGGCAGTTATCGGCGGTGGTTTTACTTGGTATGTTTCTGGCAATTTATCTAAAGATTAGCGGAACTTTTCAGTTATCAGTTATCAGTAAACAGTAATCAGGAGTCAGGAGTCAGTAAGTAGTCGTGCAAAATTAATTTCCTAGTGAAGATAGGCAAGAGGCAAGAGGCAAGAGGTGGTTAGATATGTGTAATTAATTTTGCTTAGGTACTTATTCAGTATTCAGTATTCAGTATTCAGTCCCGATGAAAAAATTTTCACCCCCACAGATGAAAGAGGTTTCCTTCCCTACACCCCACAACCCACACCCTACACCCTCTTTCAAGTCAGGAGATTGCCTTTATTTATTCTCCCATACCCCCCGCAAAGAAGCGAAACTAACATTAACTAAACGGTAGCTTGTGGTAGTAATTACTGAGTAACGCACAGAAAACGGGTTTCTCGGAGAAACCCGTTTTCTACTCATGCCTCATGCAAAAAGGGGAATAAATAATCAGTCTTTAATAACCAGATTTAGTATCAGGAGACAAAGTAACCTTAAACTTGTTAGAATCAAAAAGTTGTTATTTTCTGGTAGTCATTCACCGCTCAGATTCGTTAAAATTATATTACATGACTAATAATATTGACCATGATCGCTTATTTAAGGAGTTAATCTCCACCTTTTTTGTCGAATTTATTGAGTTGTTTTTTCCTCAAGTGATGGATTATTTAGATAGGGACTCGATTACTTTTTTAGACAAAGAAGTATTTACCGATGTCACGGAAGGAGAAAGGCATGAAAGCGATTTAGTCGCACAAGTTAAGTTTCGAGGAAAAGAATCTTTCTTTCTGATTCATCTGGAGGCGCAGCAAAGTTCCCGCCAGGGGTTTAACCGGCGAATGTTGACTTATTTTGCTCGCTTTCATGAGAAATTTGTCTTACCGATTTATCCCATTGTAATTTTTTCTTATTCAAAGCCAAAAAGAGCAGCGATTAGTCAATATGTAGTCGATTTTCCCGATTTCAAGGTATTAGAATTTAACTATCAAGTCGTGCAATTAAATCGATTAAATTGGCGAGATTTTCTCAATCAGCCGAATCCGGTTGCTTCGGCTTTGATGGCGAAGATGAACATTGCCGACAAAGAGCGAGCAAAAGTTAAGGCGGAATGTCTGCGCTTGTTAATAACTTTACGGTTAGATGCGGCGAGAATGCAATTAATTTCTGGATTTATTGATACTTATCTCAATCTAAATCCGGTCGAAGAGATACAATTTCAAGAAGAGATTAGCACATTTAGTCAACCCGTACAGGAGGGAGTTATGCAAATTACTACCAGTTGGATGCGTCAAGGTATCGAACAAGGTATTGAACAAGGTATCGAACGCGAAAAGACGTTTATTATTCGCCAACTTAAACGCAAGTTAGGGGAAATTAATCCTGCATTAGAAACTAAAATCATGCAGTTAAGTATTGATGATGTCGAAGCATTAGGAGAAGCTTTATTCGACTTCTCTACGGTTGAAGATTTAATCAATTGGTTAAATACTTTAACTGCCTAGCTTTGACGTTAGCGATCGCCTTTTGTCCATCACCCGCTAAAATTTTCATGGCGAGGGGGGAATTGAGAGATAACCTTCATCTCAACACCATAATCCCCCCCCAATCTCACGGTATTATCGAGAAAACTGGTTTCTTGAAGGAACTCGTTTTCTGGATTTCTGACAGTCGCCAGTTAGAGAGAATTTGTGCCGTGTCGAGACTCCGAGACTCCGAGACTCCGAGATAGCTATCAGGGATCAGATTTGAGTTTTCAGTTCACTGTTTACTGGTCACTGAAAAAGCTGACGGAGTAGCGGCTTAAATGTGTAATTAATTTTGCTTAGGCACTTATTAATCGCTACAGTTTCTATTATCTAGTTAAGTAGGGAGGCACAATTATTTGTAGGATGGGTTAGCGGTAGCGTAACCCATGCGGGCGTTGGGTTTCATGCTTCAACCCAACCTACGTTCATTTTATATCTGAACTTCCCC
>NZ_JADBUE010000110.1:0-22237 GCF_020245805.1 Microcystis sp. M179S2
CAACAATAAACTTAAACTAATAAAACGGAGAGGCTATGGCTTTAGAAACTTTCGGAATTTTTGGGTTAGAAGTATGTTATCTTGGCATCTTGTATGTTGATTTAGCATAAAGGGTAACGAAGAGCCGTTTTTGCTTAAAATTATAAAGTCTAGGAATGCCAGTTTTATAGCATTCTACGAGAATAAATTTAGACTTAATTGCTCTCGCTCTTGCCAGTAAATTGTCAACCTCCTTTCCTTGAAATTTCCCATCTCTGTAAATGAGAACTGTCTGATTTTTTAGTTCAGCTTGCGGTAAAAAATTTTCCAGCATACGTTGAGGAATTTCTTCTCCCTCGGTTAAACTATCTTCTACCCGACAGCGAACAAATTCTCCCTGTTTGCCATATAGTCGCACACTTGCACAAACATTGAGACTACCCGGAAGATTTTTTTTAGGAATCCTTCCCACATCTAAACCAATAAAATAATCGGCAATTTCTAGAGGTTCAGCAAGGACATAGGGTAAATTTCCTAATTTGGCTAGGATCCCTGGGACAACTTGATTGAGAATATTATTATATTGACCCTTATTATTTAAAGTTTTCTCATAAATCATTTGAGTCATAACTCCACGATCCAAAAACTTTTTTTTAATCCACGAATATAAACTTCCTTCTTCAGTATTATCCGCATTGCGATCCTCTTGAGGAAGAAATACTAAAGCAATATCTACAGGAATTTCTCCTCGAATTAATTGATCAACTGCTTCTTCCAGTCTGGCTCTTTTTTCAAATCCTACACCTTCAACAGAGAAATTTATTTGATTCTCTGGTGGCAAAATAGTCTCAAATTTATAAAGTTTTAATCGCTTTTCTAATTGTTCTCTAAAATCTCCTACTTTAAAACTATCTGGTTTAAGAATAGCTAAACGAATTTTACGAGCAGGATCCTCATATTCTCGATGACGTTTATACACACCACCCTTCGATAATCCTTTGAGAGTTTTTATTTTTTCTCCCCTTTCTCCCTTACCAAATAAGATGGGAGTTTGCTCAAGAGAAATAGAAGGAGTCCAAAAGACTTCGGGGTATTCTTGGCTGTTAATACTTCTTTCTCTTAACTGAAAATCAAAGTTATTTAAAGTCTTTTGTGCCTCCTGTTTATACAACTTTAATAGTTTTTGTCGTTTATCATAGGAAATTTTTGTTTCCTTTAATAACTCTCCGTAATTGACTTGAAATAAACTCTCATCCTTATCTGTCATACAGGGTTTTAAAGCTGCTAATGGATAAATATACTCCTGGGGATTTTTGTCAAATTGTACCGCCACCACTGGTTGATCCCGATGAGCTTCTTCTAATTTTCTTCGACTAATTGAACCCGTGGCTTTTTTTAATAAATCCTCTCTTTTTTCCCCAATTGTAACCGCTATTTTAATAATTTTAGCTGTCCCATTAGTTTCTATAGTTTTAACCTTTAAACCTACTAATAATTTAGCATCATCTTGTCTATAGGGGTGATTTTCATAAAATTGTTCTAAATCTCCACTATAGACAATACAACTTTCAACAGTTAAACAAATAGCTGGATCGGTGTCATTGATGATTTCTGCCCAAAAATTAACTTCTCTCCTTACCTGTACTTGGTTTTCACTTATCTGACTATCTTTGGGAAAAACTATTGGATAGGAAAATTTACCAAATATTTTCAGAATTCTAACTGCTAATTGTGCTGTAACTAAAGCTGTTATCTGCAAGTCTTTTAGCCAATGAATAGAATAATAGTGATCGCCAATATCTTCTCGTAAAACCTCTTGAATATCTGATAAAGCTTCTTTCCACTGTTGTGGAGAGGGAAGAGATTTTTCATCTTTAGCTAATACCCAAAAACAATTATCTTCAAAAATAACCACCACATCGGGAAACTTATGACTGAATTGCCAACTAAAACGATTACCTATTTTTCTAGTAACTTGATGATTAAGCTTAAAACAATTCAAACAATTATTCCTGAGAGTTAAGGAACTAATTTCACTCAAAAAAAGCGGGGAATTGGCTGTGTTAGCTACTGTGTAATTCATGATCTAAACCTCCTTATTTGCATAATCACAAATCGATGTAAAAGGACAATAACGACAGGCATAGCCACTTTGGGGCGGGAAAAGATGATAAAAATCTTCGGGGTGATTTTTATATTTTTGTAGTTGTTGCTGATGTTTTTTGGCCAGGAAAGCTAGTTCGATTTTAACTGCTTCCATTGCCTCGGAAGACAGGGAGATGTTTTCTGAGCTTGTTTGGGTTTCTAAATTGTAAAAAGAAGCGACAATTTTTTCCTGAGGATAAAGGTAACTAGCCGCCAGTAAATAAACATGAGCCGGACGACGATCAAAATTAGATTGACCAGTTTTCAAATCTAAAATATGTATGGTGTCATCAGCTTCTCTAAAAATACAATCAAAGGCAGCGGACAAATTAAACCGATAGTTGCCTTGCTCGATAACAATAGGTTCTGGATAACCTTCATCACCTCTAGGTAAATCAATAATCTCTTGATTCAATAAAATTGGTTGTTGATAGTAATTGTTTAAAATTACTAAAACCCTGGCTTGAATTTCTGGCGATTCTTGATTTAATTGCAGGATTTCTGCGACTTGTTTCACCCCATGAGGACCCGATAATCTCCCTGGCTCTTGATGAAACTCAAAAACTCCCCGTTGTGCCAACTTACCAATTTTTTGCGGTTGATTATCTTGTGATAGTAATCTTTGGACTTCTGGTTCTTTGTTTCGCGCTTTTTCAAACCCCCGTTTTGTCTGACAATGGCGATTCTCATAGCCAATCGCCGGTTTTAGCGATCGCCAAAGACTATAGCTCATCGGAGGATACCAAGGCTTTTTGGGAAACTGGCAGGACACGATTTTTCCCCTCAGTCAGGAAAATGCTAGGATGATACGGCAGTGTTTGCTCTTGTATTGACTAAAATAATCAACGCCAATGAACTAACTCTAGCTTATGTTGACTTAAATAGTCAACCCTTGATATAATTTTTTTTGAGCGATTGAGAGAAAAGCAGTGTCAGAAACATTTGGACAGGTTATCCGCAAAGCTCGTCGAGAGGAGGAATATAGTCAGAGAGAACTAGCTAAGTTGATTGGGGTGGACTACACCTATCTATCGAAGCTAGAAAATGATCATGCAGGTTATCCTCCTAGTCAGCAGGTGATTGAGTCCTTAGCGACTCATTTAAAATTAAATGCTCAAACCTTAGGGGAATTGGCAGGACGAATTAGTTCAGATGATCAAAAAGTCTTTAAAGAATTAGTTCAAAAATACCAACAAATGCCGATTTTATTGCGTCGCATGAAAGACAATCCCAATTTTGCCAAAAAAATTATTTCTGAGGCGACAAAATTAGATGAGCAGGAGTAGATATCTTGGATATTATTAAACCCTATAGTTTTATTCCCAAAGCAGTGATTGAAACTCAGGCAGACGATATTCTGAAGAAAGTAAAAGCTCATCGTCGTCGTCCCTTAAAAAATTGCGATATTGCGGAAGCGACGGCCGATCATTTTGATTTGGCTATTGAATGGACGGATATAAAGCCAGATAAAGAGGGAGAAATCGCCGCAATGATTATTCCCACAGAAAAGAAAATTATTCTCAATGAAGATGTAAAATTCTTAAAAGATTCCCAAAATTCATCCCTGGCAAAAGAAGGTTTTAAAAATTCGAGTTTAGCCCATGAAATTGGTCATTTTGTCCTTCATATTAATCAAACAGCCGTCTCTAATTTTTTGGATCGAATCAATCAGGGAGATTCCTTAGAGACAATTCAACCTTTTCTGTGTCGGACAGTTGATTCTAGCCAAAGAATTGAATGGCAAGCACAATATTTTGTCAGTTGTTTACTAATGGCGATGAGTGAGTTAGAGAAAGCCATCAAGGGACGTGACTTGACTAAATGGGGACATCTGTATGCGATCGCCGACGAGTTGGGAGTAACTATTACTAATCTTAGAAGTCGTTTAGAGAGTCTCCATTGGATTAAAGTCGATAAAAAAGTAATTTATCGGGGCAGTAATTTTCCGAAGAAATAGCTTCAATGTTCCGAGGGAGATTTTGCCCATCTCGATCAACTTATTTACTCATAATTTCGGCGGGTTGTGAGTTAGGAATCGGTTCAAAGTTGTGGTCGTCAGCGAGATATTCGGGATAGGTGGAGAATTGGGGTAGTATTTCCAGGGTAAAAGCCTCGGCCGCTTTTGAGCGATAACGATTCGGGTTAATAATTACCGACAAAGTGCGACGTACTTCCACATCTTTAATTCGGGTAGCGTGGATAACTCCCATTTGTAGTTCTTTTTCGATCGCTGTCACCGAGACAAAAGCCGCCCCCAAACCGGATTGTACGGCATTTTTAATTGCCTCGATCGAGTTAAGTTCCATCTCCACTTTTAAGCGTTTGGTATCGATCTCGCAACGAGTTAAAACCTTGTCGATGACTTTGCGAATCGTCGATTGGGAATCGAGGGTGATAAATTTTAGTCGATATAAATCCTCTTTTTGAATCATTTCTACCTTAGACAGAGGATGAAAAATCGGCAGGACTAAAGCCAGTTCATCTTCTGCGTAGGGGATAATCCGCAGGGTTTCTTGTAATTCGGCGGGAACTTCCCCCCCGATAATGGCTAAATCCACTTGACCGTTAGCAACGCTCCAAGAGGTGCGACGGGTGGAATGAACTTGTAGCTGTACGGATACTTCTGGGTATTTTTGCCGAAAAAGCCCGATCATGCGGGGAAGAAGATAGGTTCCCGTGGTTTGGGAAGCGCCGACGATCAGGGTTCCCCCTTGCAGATTTTGTAGATCTTCGATCGCCCGACAGGTTTCTTGACAGAGAGTGATAATTTTTTCGCCGTAGCTTAAGAGTAGGTGTCCCGCTTCCGTTAATTGGGCTTTCCGACCGCCCCGGTCAAATAACGGCACATTTAGCTGTTTTTCGAGGTTTTGTACCTGAAGACTGACCGCCGGTTGAGATACATACAGGGTATCTGCCGCCCGTTTAAAGCTTCCTTCGGCAGCGATCGCTTTGAGAATTCTCAGTTGGTCTAGGGTGAAAGGAATGTCGGTCATAGAAAGCCTCAAAAACAGCGACGGGAGAAGGGGAGGACAATAGCGACAAATCTTAAGCCAGTGCCGATAAATACACTGAATTGACAGTACCACACCACGGGGATCAATGCTTCAGGTAGTTCCAGTTATCGGTGATCAGTTACCGGTTATCAGTTATCAGGAGTTAGGAGTTAGGAGACTCCGAGTCAGGAGACAGGGTGATGGGGTGGTCACTGCGTGCGCGTTGCGGGGGGGTTTTGGGGTGTTAGGGTTTTAGGGTTTTAGTTGAAATTCCCCCACTTCCCCACTTCCCCACTTCCCCACTTCCCCACCCCTGACGGATTACTGATCACTGTTTACTGATCACTGAAAAAGGCTGACCCAGCAATTATCGGGTTGACTTTTGTGTACCACTTAATCGTTATTAACCAAGAATCTTAATGATATTTTAAGATTTTTTAAAAAACCGCCCCTAGCCGAGATGAACGTATATCCTAGAGGGGAGCGAGTATAGATTCCTATTCCCGTTCGATCGCCCCCTAATTCTCTGGAGATCAGCACCCATGCTTACTTTGCTCCGTTCCCTGCTATTTTCCACCCTATTAAGTTTTGTTGCCCCCGTCCTCTTGGTGGGTTCTATTTTAACGGCTTTATTGGCCACCAGTCACGTCCCCGGCTTTACTTGGGTTTCTCGGACCGGTTTTAGCCAAATCCTGCAATTTTTAACCATTTTCGGCGGCGGTTATCCCCTACAAGGCCTGTTAACCATCGCTGTCACCTTTGCTTTTGTTGGCAGTTTATTCGATTTATTTAACTTTTACGTCTATCAAACCAATCGCGGACAGTAACAGGTAAAGGGTGATAGGGACTGTCTAGAATGGGAATGAGGTTTTTATGGGATCGAATCGTCTATGCGCCCTATTTTCTGCCGTTTTTGGCTATTAACAATAATTTCTCTGCTGCTCACCCTGAGTATCGGGATTGTCAATCCCCAACCCAGTTTCGGGCGCTCGTGGATGGATTTACTTTTTCGCGGTGTGCAGGTTATTCAACTCACCACTATTTCTCCTCAGCAGGAAGTCGTCCTCGGTAGGCAGATTAATCAAGGTTTATTAGAATCAGGTAAGATAAAACTGGCCAAAGATGCCGGAATTAACCAATATGTCCAAGAAATCGGCCAGCGATTAGCGGCAACTAGCGATCGCCCTGACCTTCCCTACACTTTTCAAGTGGTGCGCGACAATAGCATTAACGCCTTCGCTACTATGGGCGGATTTGTCTATTTACACACGGGATTGATTAAAACTGCTGATAATGAGGCAGAATTAGCCAGCGTCATTGCCCATGAAATCGGCCATATCGTCGGTCGTCATTCTATCACCCAATTACGCAATACTGCCCTCGCCCGAGGACTTCTCAGCGCGGCGGGATTAGACACAAAAACTTGGGTAGAATTGGCAGTCAATCTCGCCTATAATCTGCCCAATAGTCGCAAGGATGAATTAGAAGCGGACCGACTGGGTTTAAACAATCTAGCTGAGGCTGGTTATGCAGCCAAGGCGATGATCTCCTTGATGGGAAAATTAGCACAACAGGGGGGTTCTACCCCGACAATTCTCAGCACCCATCCTGCTACAAGTGATCGCATTTTGGCACTACAAAAACAGCTTAATTCGGTTAATAACAAGCAGAATCAAGGTTTAGACGAGGATTATTACCAATTGCAGATTCGTTCTCTCCGCTAATCAGACAATTTCCTGAACAGATAAAAACTCGGCCACCGCTTGATTAAAACTTTCAGGTTCCCCTAAAAATGCCCAATGATTACCCGGTATCTTTTTAATCTCTAGAGAAGTTAAATACTTTTTATAAGATTGAATTTGCCAAGCAGTGCGATTTAATCCCTGTTGGGGAAGGATTAATAAACTGGGAATATCTAAAGTTTTAGTTAATCCGGCAAACCCCATGACATCCTCAAAAATTTCCCCGCGTGCCGATAAAGTGAATTTACCGCTCCAACTGCCATCAGCTTTTTGTTCAATGGCATTTTTAAACACCTCTTGCTGTAGATTTGACCAACCTTTATATTGTTTTAATTGACGAGCGATCGCCTCTATGCTCTGATAACTATCAAAGGAGCGAGTAATCTTTAAAAAGGGCAAAACTTGATAGAGAATTGGAAAAGTTATCCTAATCCAACTAGGCATTTTATCGATAAAAAAGGGATCGACTAAAATTAAACTCTTAAATACTTCCGGCTGTTGAGTTGCCCAAATTGCCGCTATTTTAGCACTCCAAGAATGACCTAAAATATGTGCTTGCGTCCAACCTAAATGATTAATTAAAGCCCTTAAATCGCCGATATAATCCTGAAAGTGATAACCGGTTGCCGGTTTACCGCTTTCCCCATGTCCACGCAAATCTGGGGCAATAACTTGATAATTTGAGCTTAAATAATCGCCCAAGCTTGACCAAACCAAAGCATGATCCGCCATGCCGTGCAATAATAATAGAGGCATACCTCGATCGCTCCATTGTAAATAGGAAATTTCCATCGAGTTATTGGTAAAAGTCTGGCGTTGTGGCATAAATTCTCGACTGATTTTTACTCTATAATTTACCTATCACTTAATAAAACTTCATACAATGGCACTACAATCTCCGATCACTGGGACTAGCTTAGAGCAATTGTCTTGGACATGGCAAGGTCACACCATCCCCTACACTGTGCGGGGAGAAGGACAACCCCTAGTATTAATTCACGGTTTTGGGGCATCTATCGGTCATTGGCGCAAAAATATCCCCGTTTTAGCGGAAAATGGCTATCAAGTCTATGCCCTAGATCTTTTGGGATTTGGGGGTACAGATAAGCCCGCTTTAGATTATAGTCTCGACCTTTGGCTGCGGCAAATACAAGACTTTTGGCGAGAAAAAATGGCAAAACCGGCGGTATTTATCGGTAATTCCATCGGGGGACTGATTACCTTAATGCTGATGGCAGAATCTCCCGAAATCACTGCTGGAGGAGTAATTATTAACTGTGCCGGAGGATTAAACCATCGTCCCGAAGAATTAAATTTGCCGCTGCGTTTAATCATGGCTGCCTTTACCGGTTTAGTTAGTTCTCCCGTGACAGGAAAGTTTATTTTTGAACAGGTAAGGCAGAAAAATCGCATCCGGAAGACCTTAAAACAGGTTTATCGGGATCATACCGCGATTACCGAGGAATTAGTCGAAATTCTCTATCAACCCTCCTGTGATGCGGGTGCGTGGGGAGTGTTTGCATCGGTGTTGACAGCACCCCCCGGACCATCGACCCAGGAATTATTACCGCAAATCGATCGCCCTTTATTGGTACTCTGGGGAGAGGATGACCCTTGGACACCGATCGCCGGTTCGGTAATTTACCAAGAAAGAGCTAAAATGGGAAATAATACCCAATTTTATCCGATTGCCAAAGCCGGTCACTGTCCCCACGATGAACATCCCGAAAAAGTTAATCAATTAATTTTGAGTTGGCTGTCGGAAATGGGGATTTAGTCAGTTAAAAAAGTTGGGGTTGATAAGCAATCCTTCATCGATCTGCCTCGCGATTCAGTTTTGAGGTTATGAGTTTATTAAGTGAGATTATTCACTGATAACTGTTTACTGATAACTGATAACTGATAATTTTTCTTGGCCCCAAAGGTAAATTTAATGATTTTTGCGGCCAGTTTTTCCCTGAGTGAGAAATCGATAAACTTAATAGAAAATGCGGGAACAGGTTATCGAAGATTTTAGCGATTAATAGTTACTGGAGAAATCTGCCAATCGGGGCGAAGATTTTTCGCCCCTTGCAGATAGACGTGCTGCATTTCGCTTTGCAGTTTGGGAGTATTAACGTGGAGAATTACCCGAATACACTTTTCCAGACTACCAGCGACCTGCATCTGTTGCACATCGAGGAGGGGGACATTTTGCCAATGGGGACGTTCGCGAGCGATAGCAGCGGGGAAAATCGCGTCTAAATCCTGAGTTGCCGTAAAGATAATACTAACAATATCATCGGGATCGAGACTATTGTGGATTTCGATCGCTTCGAGGAGTTCTGTCACTGCTTCTCGTATAGCTTCAATAGTATTAGCTGTTACTGTTGTTGCTCCCCGAATGGCTCGAATCTTCCACTGCACGATTGTCATCCTCCGCTAATCCTGATGAGTCAATTTTAGGGGTTAACGCGCCCTTTTTCTCGACTTTAATCTAGCCATCAGGGTCGGTATAACCACAATAGTTGTCCGTTAACTTCCAATTCAAATTCTAGACGCTCTAGGGTTTTTTGTAATCCTAGGGGTATTTGGGAACGATTGCCCGTCAGACGACTGAGGAGGGGTTTCGGTTCTTCGATAGTCTGACATTTAGTTTTATCTGGGGGTAATCCTGCCAATTCTAGCGCCCAAAGTCGGGCATCTTCCTCGGTTCCCAAGCGATCGACCACTCCTAATTCTAAAGCCTGTTGACCAGTAAAAATGCGCCCATCGGCAAAACTTTTCACCTGATTGACATCTAAATTTCTCGCTCCGGCGACGGTTTGCAGAAATTGCTGATAACTGGTATCGATCATATCCTGGAGAATTCTTTCTTCTTCATCAGTTAATTCTCGATCGAAGGAGAGAATATCTTTATAAGGGCCAGATTTAATCACTTTAAACGAAACTCCCACCTTATCCAACAATCTTTCCAGATTGTTCCCTCTGAGGATAACACCGATCGAGCCAGTAATCGTGCCGGGGTTAGCCATAATATAATTGGCCCCCATACCGATATAAACGCCGCCAGAGGCGGAAATATTGCCAAAACTAGCGATTATTTTCGTGTTTTTTTGTAACCGCTTCAATGCTTCATAAATTTCTTGGGAATCCCCCACGGTTCCCCCGGGGGAGTCAATTCGGAGAAGTAGGGCGGGATATTGCCTTTCTTTGACGATTTCTAGGGCTTTTAAGACTCTTTTGCGGGTATCGGAGGCAATTGCACCTGTAATTTCTATTCGAGCGATTTGTTTGCGGGTTTTCGGTTTAAAAGGCCAGACCATCAGGGTTAAATATCTCTAAAAAAAGGACTCTTTCTAATCTAACGCTTTGATCGTTCCAGGTTAAGCAGACATTATATTTCAGAATTTCAGACTAAAATGTCTGGTTAGGTGTATAATAGCATTAAGTGGCCAGAGTTAAGGTAGGCGAGGTGAGCATTTGGGCAAGAGAGCGGGGAAGTGGGAAGTGGGAAGTAGGAAGTGGGGAGCGGGTTTTTCAAGTTCGATTGGAAGTTAATCATACTATTAAAAACAGATTTGGTATTAGAGTTTTTTCTTACTTTGTAATCAAGAAAATGGTCTAAATTTTCAGGTTAAATAGCCCGCCAATGCCCAAAGATCTAGTAGGAAAAAAAAGCCAATCCTCGACCACGTTTTAGCGAATCGTTCTGCGCTCCTGATTAAAGGGGAGGCAAAGGTCTGTACCGGGGAGAATTAATCATGTTAAATAAGCCAGAAATTACTGTGATAATTGAGGATTAAGAAAGTGATAATTTCTGGCAAGATTCTAAATCTGTGCAGATTCTTTGCTTAGGGGATTTAAAGAATATTGATTCCCTGAAAAACATCTTTATTTGTACTTCTTTGACCGGTTTAAAGTCCGTGGCAGATATGGCCAGAACCGCTAATGATAAACATCATCTGCGAGGCCTTTTTATTCGAGAAGACATTGATGCTATCTGGTTGCCGCAACTATTTAAACGGGCTAATTTACGCACGCTGCGAAATACCCTAGTTGCTCAAGATTTTACTTGACGGACAAGGGTGATTAATGCTTGGAGTTGGGGAGCGCAAGAGCATTTAATCGCCACAGCTTTAGTTATCAGTCGCTGTGATTTCGAGGAGCTAGAAATTCCCTTGGCATCTATGCCAGCTTGACAGCGTATTCCTCTAGAAGAAAGAGAGAAGTTGATTATAGCAGAAGATGGCAGTTATATTCATTGGCTGGCGGTGGATATTCATCTTGATATAGCGGCTTTTTTAAGTGTAATTGAACCAGCAGCAAAACAAAAGTTTGCAGCGATTAAATTAAAACATGATCATATTTTTGGTCAAGCGATTGCATCTTTACGCAAACAGCATCAACTGCGACAATCAGATATTATAGGAGTATAGGCGGTTAGAATGCGTCTTAGCTTAGACGGCAAATGTTTGCAGAAGCGAACGTGCTTGAGGTGTGGCAAGAGGAGCTAGAAGCTGATAGGCAAATGGTCATTCCCAGCGATTACCGACCTGAACAAGGAAATTACAGATTTTTTCAAGCTAGGATTAAAGATTTTGTATCGAAAAATACAAAACCGGCCAAAGTGACTGTTTAGGATGGATTTTTTGAGAAGCTTAAGAACTGATCCATACATCAAAGGAGTTTTCCATGCCCGAAACGCCACAAGAAGTCTTGAAAATGATTCAGGACAACAATATTAAGATTATCGACCTGAAATTTATTGATATGCCAGGTATCTGGCAACATTGCTCGTTCTACTACGATCAAATCGATGAAAGCTCTTTCAGCGATGGTGTTGCCTTCGATGGTTCCAGTATTCGCGGTTGGAAAGCAATTAACGAATCCGATATGGCCATGGTTCCCGACCCTACCACTGCTTGGATCGATCCCTTCTACAAAGAACCTACCCTAAGCATGATCTGTAGCATCAAAGAACCGAGAACCGGTGAATGGTATAGCCGCGATCCTCGCTCTATTGCTCAGAAAGCGATCGATTATCTTAGCAGTACCGGTTTAGGTGATACCGTATTTTTTGGACCGGAAGCGGAATTTTTCCTCTTTGATAGCGCTCGTTTCGACCAAACCGCCAACGCAGGCTATTACTACATGGATAGTGTCGAAGGTCGTTGGAATAGCGGTAAAGACGAAAAAGAGGGAAATCTTGCCTATAAACCCGCCTACAAACAGGGTTATTTCCCCGTTAGTCCCACCGATACCTCTCAAGATATTCGCACGGAAATGCTCTTAACCATGGCCGACTGCGGAGTTCCCATCGAAAAACATCACCATGAAGTCGCCACTGGTGGTCAAAACGAGTTAGGGATTAAATTCTCTACCCTAGTACGGGCCGCCGACTACTTGATGACCTATAAATACTGCATCAAGAACGTGGCCAAGAAATACGGTAAAACCGTCACCTTTATGCCTAAACCCATCTTTGGTGATAATGGTTCCGGGATGCACGTTCACCAGTCTATCTGGAAAGATGGTCAACCCCTGTTCGCTGGGGATAAATACGCCGGACTTAGCCAAATGGCACTGCACTACATCGGTGGTTTGCTTAGACACGCTCCCGCACTCTTAGCTTTAACTAACCCCACCACCAACTCTTACAAGCGTCTCGTCCCCGGTTTTGAGGCCCCTGTAAACCTGGCTTACTCCCAAGGTAATCGCTCCGCTTCGATTCGGATTCCTTTATCGGGAAGCAACCCGAAAGCCAAACGTTTAGAATTCCGCTGTCCTGATGCCACTTCTAACCCCTACCTCGCTTTTGCAGCTATGCTCTGTGCGGGTATCGATGGAATTAAAAATCAAATTGAACCAGGGGAACCTCTCGATGTGGATATCTACGAACTCAGCCCCGAAGAATTGTCAAAAATACCCTCTACCCCCGGCTCTCTAGAAGCAGCTCTGGAAAGTCTCGAAAAAGATCACGCTTTCTTGACCGATTCTGGTGTCTTTACCGAAGACTTTATCCAAAACTGGATCACCTACAAACTCGATAACGAAGTTAACCCGATGCGCTTACGTCCTCACCCCTACGAGTTCTCTCTCTACTACGATGTCTAAGGTTTGATTGATTAATTATTAATCCTAGGGTAGGCTTTTGTCTGCCCTTTTTTTTCCGAATCAGCAAGTCAGTCCCGATGAAAAAATTTTCACCCCCGCAGATGAAAGAGGTTTCCTTCCCCACACCCTGCCACCACCGAAAAACTTTTTGCCGCAAACCCTAGTATAATCCCTTGCTGCCAATTAAGTAGGGAGGCACAATTATTTGTAGGATGGGTTAGCGGTAGCGTAACCCATGCGGGCGTTGGGTTTCATGCTTCAACCCAACCTACGTTCATCTTATATTTAATTCCACCCACCCACTTAGCATAAAATACGATTAATTGACTGGTATTTTGGGGCGATAGTTTATGGAACGCGGGTTATTGTGGACACCTTTATTAATTCTATTTATTTGGTTGGCTTGGAGTGGTTGGAATGAATACCAAAAAGTGGAAATCTATCGAGTATGGGCGGAAAACTTCGAGCGAGCTAAGTATGATATATATTCTGTCTTAGGTCAAAAAGATAAAATTATCACTTGGGGAAAGCCAACTCGTAAGGGAGTGATTAATTTACAAACTTTTTCCCTAGAGGAGGTCAAAGAAATCCGTCTGCTAGTTAATAATCAAGTGGTGGATTTAGATGCTCTTCCCCCCCAAGGTTCCCCTTGCCTAGAATTTATTTTTAAGGAGCGATCGCCTGAAAAAATTCCCTTTACTGAGGTTGAATTGGCTAGTCAGTGGGCGAAATTTTTACAACAACAAATCTTAATTTAATCGCCATAATTTCTAGCGCAATCTCCCCGATCGCAGGATACCGACAACTAACCATAAACCGATTAAACTAGCTGTAGCAAATAATACGGTACTGATAATAGTTAATTGCCGAGATTGGGTGCTGGCCGTAACAATAGCAGCCCCGATAATTAAGGAACCAATAATCACACTAAAAGCTAGTCGATTGGCGGAATTATCTAAACTGCGACGGAGATTATCTAAGTCGCGAATTTTCAGATTAACATTTAAAGTTTCCGAGGTTAAACCATCTAGTAAAACTTCGATTTGACGGGGATATTTCAGGGAAAAAGATTTTAAGTCTAAAACTGTTCTTAGGGCAGTTTGTAGGGGAGTGCTACCGATTAACTGTTGTTCAAGAATATTAGTTAATAGCGGTTTGACTTCTTCTAGGATATTAATATCAGGATTAAATTTTCGTGCAGTTCCTTCTAGATTAGCGAGACTTTTGGCAAATAAACCTAAATTACCCGGAAGTTTAATTCTATTGCGACGGGCAATTTGCAAAAGTTCATAAACCACCTCACTAAAGTTAATTTGATTTAAATTGAGGTTATAATATTTTCGCAACATCCGCTCATAATCTACCTCTAATTGTACTAAAGTAATCGGGACTACTGACTCGGATAATTTAATAGTTAGTTGACTGCATCTTTTCGCATCTAAGTCAACAATTGCCAATAACAATTCTGTTAAAATTTGTTGAGTTTGCGGGTCTAATCTGCCCACCATACCACAGTCAATTAAAGCTACTCTACCATCGTCAAGATAGAAAATATTACCCGGATGGGGATCGGCATGAAAGAAGCCATCAATATAAATTTGTTGAAAAAATGACCGAAACAAAATTCTAGTTATTTCACTTTTTCTTTGGGAAATTGCTTGCTCAGTTGCTGGTCTAGAAACATCGGCCTCTAAAATTTGTTTTCCTTCTAACCATTCTAACACTAATAGCTTGGAATTAGTTAAGTCCCAATAAATTTTAGGAATAACTAACTGTTTGGGTTCTGACCACCGACTCTGGGTTAAATTATAGCGTAATTGGTCAGTATAATGACCTTCTTGGGTGAAATCTAATTCCGCATTGACTGCTTTAATAAACTCCTCTGCTAAGTTAACAACGTCGTAACTTTGACCAAATTCTGTCAGGGCAACTAAATCAGCAATTCCCTTAATTAAGGCACTATCTTGGGCGACAATTTTTTCGATTCCAGGACGCAAGACTTTAATCGCTACTTCCTCCCCAGATAATAAAGTTGCCCGATGAATTTGCCCGATCGAGCCTGCGGCGATCGGTTGGGGATTAATATACTTAAATACCTGTTCGATCGGTTTTGCTAACTGTTCGGTGATGACTATTTCTATATCTGTCCAAGCAACGGGAGGAACTTGCGCTTGTAGGGCAGTTAAAGCCTCGATATAATTAGCAGGTAGCAGATCGGGACGGGTACTAAGTAACTGTCCCAATTTGACATAAAAAGGCCCCAATTCCACAAGGATTTTTTTGAGAACTTCTGGGGTGGGAATCTGGGGATTTTCTGTTTTTCCTAGGGTTAAAACCCCGCGCATATAGTCCCAACCGTTGCCGAGAACTATCTCAAGGATTTCTTTTTGTCTTTGACTGGTTTGGGGGAGTGAGAACACGGTATTAAGTAGTTGGACAAAAGTAAAGTTAACTGTGGGGTAAGGAGACAGGAGACAGGAGACAGCTTTTGTGTATTCTCCCCACTTGCCACTTTCAAGTCAGTAGTCAGTAAGAATTGCGGCAATTTACATTTCTTAAGATAGACAACAGAATTTATGTCCGACTACTTAATTAATTTTGCTTAGGTACTTATCGATCCTATAACAATTTCTCCAATTTGGGATCGGTTTGTAATTGCTTGAGAACTTGTTTAATATCTTGGGTACGATCTTTGTGGACAACGAGAGTTGCTTTACCGTCGCGAACAATTACCAGATCTTTTAAACCAATAGTAACGATCACTTCCTCCTCATCACTAGCATAGATAATAGCCCCTTCCGTATCCAAACCGACATGATTTGCCAGTTCAATATTTTTGCCCTTTGCTTCTAGTAATCTTTCCAGAGAATTCCAATCTCCCAGATCAT
Organism: Microcystis sp. M179S2; assembly: GCF_020245805.1. Classification (NCBI taxonomy): domain Bacteria; kingdom Bacillati; phylum Cyanobacteriota; class Cyanophyceae; order Chroococcales; family Microcystaceae; genus Microcystis; species Microcystis sp. M179S2. The sequence continues at coordinate 15,844 of NZ_JADBUE010000110.1, forward strand.
CCCAACCGAAATTAGCGGGTAAAACGTAAGCGAGTTGGGTTTTTTCCATCAAAGCATAATCGATACTTTTTTTCTCTAAATCCTCATAGGCAGCGATGCCCCGATCGCTCAGAGGTTGTAAAATATTATTAGCGTGGGTTTTTAGCTCCTCTAAAACCACTTGTCCCTGAAAGATAAACATTCCGCTATTCCAGCTAAAAAGTCCCGTTTCTAGGAATTTTTCGGCCGTGGTGCGATCGGGTTTTTCCGTAAAACGACTCACTTTATAGACGGGTAAACCATTAAATTCGCCCTGATTTTCTCCCTGTTCGATATAACCGTAACCGGTGGAGGGATAATCGGGTTTAATTCCTAAAGTAACGATCGCTTTTTGGCTGACGGCCAGTTCTACGGCCGCTTTTAAAGTGTTAATATAAGCCTCTTGATCACCAATATAATGATCGGCAGGAAAAAAACCGATCGCCACTTCCTTACCATAACGTTTTATCACTTCTAAGGTGGCCCAAGTCACAGCCGGGGCGGTATCCTTGCCCACCGGTTCCACTAATAGGTTACTCTCCGGTAAATCGGGCAGTTGTTCGCGGACACCATCAGCGATCGCACTAGCGGTAATTACCCAGAGATTTTCCCAACCTGCCGCTAAAGATAATAGACGATCGGCCGTTGCTTGTAAAAGACTGCGACCACTATCATCAAGACAGAGAAACTGTTTCGGACGCGCTAGACGACTGAGAGGCCAAAAACGTTCCCCTTTACCCCCGGCGAGAATGACTGGAACAAGCGACTGATTCATAAAAAATTGACACTTATCGGTTAAGTTGAACCGATTGTATCAGACGGCAGTGAGCGGTGAGCATTTTCCTGACTCAAAGCCAAAAAGCGGGCAAATAACCCGCTTTTTAGCAAAAATAACCGAAATATTGCGATTAGAAATTCATTTCGGCCGCTTGTACTGTTTCCACTTGTTTTTTCTTAATAACTAAGAGGATTTGACATAGCATAATACCACCGAGGAATAAAACTAATCCTTTGATCCGGCCGGGATTTTGCAGGACAACTTCCGTATCTTTTTGACCAAAACCGCCGACATTGGGGTTACTGGTTAAAAATTGTCCCACTTCGATCGCTTGACCTTCCGAGACGATTAACTCAGGACCTGCGGGAATATTTTCCACCACGGGGCCAGCTTCGGAAGTGATGGTGACTTCATAACCACCGGCTTCGGTTTTGCTGATCTGGCTAATTGTACCTGCGGTAGAAGCTTTGAAAGCGTTATTATTGCTGGGTTCACCGGTGGGGTACACTTGACCGCGACCGCGATTGGCCCCTAAATGCACAGCATATTTACCGAAGTGAATACCTTTATTTTGGCTAGGATCGGGGGCCAGGACGGGGAAAACGATTTCTTTGTATTGATCACCGGGTAAGGGGCCGACGATAACCACGTTATCTTGACCTTCTTTGTAGGATTGGAAATAGACTCCACCGAGTTTTTCCTGCATTTCTTCGGGAATGCGATCGGGGGGCGCGATTTTAAAACCATCCGGTAGCATTAAGACTGCACCGACGTTTAAACCCCCCTTCGATCCGTCTCCTAACACCTGTTGACTGGCGGGATCGTAGGGGATTTTTACCACTGCTTCAAAGACGCTATCGGGTAATACCGAGTGGGGGATTTCAATTTCGGCGGGTTTTTGGGCTAAATGGCAGTTCGCGCAGACAATCCGACCTGTTGCTTCTCTGGGGGTTTCCGGGGCGGTTTGTTGCGCCCAAAAAGGATATGCTTGGGCAGATTGGGGGTTAATGACATCGCTGGTTAGGAGTAGGGAAACGGTAGCGATCGCCACGAGGACGGCTTTCACTAGGGCCTGTCTGTGGACTTGCGGGAAGCTTAAAAAGTTGAATGTTCTCATCTCTATCGGTTGAATAATTCCAAATCTCGTCACATTGAATAATCTAGGACCACCAGGGTTCTTCACCGGTGCGGAAGTCGGTTTCCGTCCAAGTGGAGAAGACGACTTTATCATTATCGGTGACGTTGGCATGGGCGAGGGCTAAGGATAGAGGCGCTGGACCGCGAACTACTTTTCCTTCGGCATTGTACTGGGAACCGTGGCAAGGACACATGAATTTTTCTTCGCTGGCATTCCAAGGCACCACACAACCTAAGTGGGTACAGACGGCGTTAATTCCGTAGTTGGCCAGGGTTTTGTCCTCTTGGACAACTAAATAGGTGGGGTCGCCTTTTAAGCCTTGGGCTAATGTGCGATCGCCAGCGTTATGGCTGGTCAGAAATTGACTGACAATCACATCATTGCCTAGGGCATCTTTAGCGGTGACACCGCCCCCCGTACCACCGGCCGAGGGGGGAATAAAATACTTAACAATCGGATACAAAGCCCCCGCTGCTACTCCGGTAATTGTACCAAAGGTCAACAGGTTCATAAATTGACGACGACCCAAATCGGGAACATCTGTACCGGAAACTTGACTCATTGCTCCTTATCTCCAAATGTAAATTTTTGTAAACTAATTCTCATCTAAGGGCGATTTTGTGCATCTCGATCAAGACGAAAACCCAGAGCTTAAAGAAGGTTTACAAGGGCTGTATTAGATTATTACAGATATTGAGTCACGGACAATTGCCACAGCAAAGCTGCGTCAAATGCGATCGCTGTTTGATCGCTTTTGCCGAGATGAGAAACCGCAAACACCGAAAGAATCTTAAAAAATTCGATCCAATGGAAAAGTTAAGTCCCCATATACCTTTAACTTAAGTTAGTAGCCAAGAATACAATGATTTCAAGTCATGCCTACTGGCTGGTACAGGGAAAAGTCTTGCATAAATAGATTACTTAACTCAATTTGTCAAGGCTGGGATTACTTTCAATGCTTGGTATAAAAACTTTTATTTATCTCTATCATCTTTAACTTATGAAATTAGCTGATATTCTCAAAGACTCAAGTTATAAGTTGTCCCAGTTTACGCCGGCGGAAATTGAGCAATTAGAGCAGACAATTACGCTGAAAAAGACGAAAAATGGGGAAGCTCCCTATACAATTTGCTTAGTAAGGAAAAAAGAGATTAAACTTACCCCAGAAGAAGCGATTAGACAATTATATTTAAGGGTTTTAAGCGATCGCTTAAATTATCCTCTCAGTCGCATTCAGGTGGAGTATGGGGTTAATTTTGGCAGGGAGGTAAAACGAGCAGATATTGCGGTGATGGACAAAGATCGCCTGAACACAGTTTATATTTTGGTAGAGGTAAAAAAACCCAAACTCAAGGAAGGAAAAGCACAACTACGTTCCTATTGTAACGGCACAGGTTCGCCGATGGCTGTCTGGACGAACGGCGATCAGATTTCCTATTATCAACGCAAAGATCCCAATTATTTTGAAGATATTCCAGATATCCCTAACTCTAATCAAACCCTAGCAGATATTCTCCAGATTAAGTTCACTTTAGATGATTTAATCGCCAATGATAAGTTAGTCAAAGAAAATAAATCTCTGAAAACGCTAATCGAAGAAATGGAAGATGAGGTATTAGCAAATGCGGGGGTAGATGTCTTTGAGGAATTATTTAAACTGATTTTTGCCAAGCTCTATGATGAATGGTATTCTGGACAGGGTAATCGACGTTCTACTCGTTCTCTGGAGTTTCGTAATACAGGACAAACAGAAAGCGCATTAAAAACGAAAATTCAGGATCTTTTTGACAAAGCTAAGAAAAAATGGCCAGGGGTATTTAGTGAGGATGCCAAGATTAGTCTCACACCTTCTCACTTATCGGTTTGTGTGTCGTCCTTAGAAAATGTGAAGCTATTTAACTCCAATTTGGATGTAATTGATGAAGCATTTGAGTATTTAATCAATCAAAGCAGTAAAGGGGAAAAAGGACAGTTTTTCACCCCTCGTTATGTGATTGATATGTGTGTAAAAATGCTTAACCCCCAAGAAGATGAATATATGATTGATAGCGCAGCTGGTTCCTCGGGTTTTCCAGTACATACGATCTTTCATGTTTGGCGGCAGATTCTAGAGGATGAGGGATTAGAAGTAAGTCATTTATTTTCATTGGAAGAAAAGCCACCCCGTTGTAAGGAATATGTGGAAGAAAAGGTGTTTGCTATTGATTTTGATGAAAAAGCGGTGAGAGTAGCACGAACCCTCAATCTGATTGCTGGAGATGGACAAACAAACGTACTACATTTAAACACTCTAGATTATGAATTATGGGATGAGGTGACGCAACAGGAAGAATGGGATGATGTTTATCATGAAGGTTTCAGACGCTTGAAAAAACTGCGTCCAAAGGGAAGTCCAGACTATAGGGAGTTTCAATTCGATATTTTGATGGCAAATCCACCTTTTGCGGGTGATATCAAAGAACCGCGCATGATTGCTCGTTATGACTTAGCAAAAAAGCCTAACGGTAAATGGGAAACTAAGGTAGGACGCGATATTTTATTTATTGAGCGCAATCTAGACTTTTTGAAACCGGGGGGAAGAATGGCGATAGTTTTACCCCAAGGACGCTTTAATAATTCTTCTGATAAGAATATTCGGGATTTTATTGCCGAAAGATGTCGAATTTTGGCAGTGGTGGGATTACATGGTAATACTTTTAAACCCCATACAGGAACAAAAACCTCGGTGTTATTGGTGCAAAAATGGAATGATGATCCCAAAATAGGCACGCTTTGTCCTCGTCAGGATGATTATAATATCTTTTTTGCGACGATGCAGAAGTCAGGCAAGGATAATTCTGGAGAAAAAGTTTATGTTAAAGTGTCTGATGATTCGGGGGATTTTCTCTTAGATAAACATAATCATTGGATTGTGGATCATGATCTTTTTAATCATGATGGATTAACAGAAGATGGTATCGCTGAGGCTTTTATTGAGTTTGCAAAAAAGGAGAATTTAAGTTTTTTTGACCTTTCCCCTCTGAGTAAGGGGGGAGCTTTTGATCCGGTTAAATATCAGCAGTTAATGGATAGAATTGAAGCGGTTGAAGTAAAATTCTGTGATCTCTCTTCAGATCGAAGAATTGACGCTGAGTATTATGATCCTAAATTTTTAATTTCAGAGCAACTATTAAGTCAGAAACATTTTGTATTTCTTGGGAAGGTTTGCAGTCAGATACACAGAAATCCAATGATGTATGGATTTGATTATGTTGAAAATGGTATCCCCTATTTTAGAATTGATGATTTAGATAGTCCAATTATTAATCAGGATAATCTAGCTTATATTTCCAGTAATGTAAATGATCAATTCTTCTCTACTCAACTTTTTTATAATGATATTTTAATGGGAGTCAGAGGTGCGACTATTGGAAGACTCGGAGTTTATAAAGGAGAGAACAGAAAAGGAAATATTAGTCCTAATTTGATATATTTTCGTCTTAAATTGCCAGAGATAGCAGATTATGTTTCTACTTTTTTGATCTCGAAATATGGGTTGAATCAAATTTATAGAGTAACCACTGGTACTGCACAACCAACAATAACCAGCATTTTCTTAAAGACAATAAAAATACCTATTTTCAACGAACAATTTCAATCTCGTATCGTACAGATTAATCTGATGTCAAGAAACATCTTAAATCAGAGCAAAGAACTTTACCAACAAGCTGAAAATTTACTATTAACAGAACTTGGTTTAAAAGATTGGCAACCCACAGAAGAAAGCATCGCAGTTAAAAGTTTTTCTGAGTCTTTTCTGTCTTCTGGACGCTTGGATGCTGAGTATTATCAACCGAAATATGATGAAATTGATAATTATTTTAAGGATTTCAAATTGATAAAAATTCGTGATTTAATTAATTACCCTGTTTCTAGTGGTGCAACTCCTAAAGCGGGTGGTGATGATTATACAGATGAAGATGATGGCATTCCTTTTATAAGAGCAGTTGATCTCAAAGATGGAGAAGTTGACACAAATAACTTTATTTTTATTAAAAGATATGTTCATGATCTCACCTTGAAAAAAACAAAAGTCAAGAAAAATGATGTACTTTTTTCAATCGCTGGTACGGTAGGAAGATGTGCTATTTTTGATCATGATTTTGAAGCCAATATTAATCAAGCTGTTTCTATTTTAAGGTTTGACGAAGCTCAAGTTAAAAGACTCTATTTAATTGTCTTTTTTAACTCTGAAATAGGCAAAATATACGTTTCCAAGTATGCTCGTCAGGGTTTGCAAACCAATCTAAACTTGAATGAAGTATCTGACCTTAGAATTCCTATATTAGATTATAATCTTCAAGGAGAAATCAGCAAAAAAGTACAAGATAGCTTTGATATTAAAGCAAAATCCAAACAACTCTTAGAAATTGCTAAAATAGGAGTAGAAAAAGCAATAGAAACCGACGAAGAAACAAAGA
>NZ_JADBUE010000111.1:0-3831 GCF_020245805.1 Microcystis sp. M179S2
CCATTTCTCCATTTTTTTGCTTACCTCCACCTTAATTCCTTCTTTCAAAACTATACCTATCAATCGTTTCCCCTTTTTTTAAGTTTCTTCTCTTTTTGTTAAGAAAGATCTGACTAATGGATAGCTTGATAAGGGGGGTGCCGATAGGCGGGGGAATCTGAAAGTTTTTAACACCTACCTACTTAACCTCTCTTGCTAGTCAAAACCTTAGTCTCCATTAAGATGCACTGCACCAACTTTTTGATAGAGAATATGTAGAGCCTCAGCAGCTTGTCTTGCTAGGGCGTACCATTCAGGGTTTTGTACACAAGCTGGATGGGAAACAATAAAACGCTCCAAGGAATCACTAACCATCGCTGTTCTGTCAAGTAACTCATGACATCCGAATGTACCCGGTTTGAATTGCTCAAGAACTTGTTGTTCTTGTTCTTGGAGGAAGTCTTTTAACTCTTCTTGACGCTCTATTTCAATAGCGTTATCCTTAACCACAACCATACTATTCAATTCAGTCATTCAACCCTCCAATTCAGCTTGCCGTAGAATGTTTTTGTAAGTTCCGATAGGTATATCATCTGACAGTTTACAAGGAACGGTAACTTTACTCAGCTTGACAGGGTGTTTAAACTGACGATGGCTTCCTTTTTGCGAAACTTGCAACCAACCATCATCAATTAGGCGACGGATAACCTCACGAACCCTCATACCCTTAATTTTAACCTACACTTATCTTATCGAAAATTTGGGTTTAAAACCCCGTCCTTTTAGGACGGCTTTAAGCTACAATGGAAAATGAAGTCAACTTCTTAAAGAAGTCGGGTATCTGAAATCATCACAGAAGAGGAGAAATAACAAGAAGGATTTCCTAGACTGTGAACCTTAAGATTGTTACAAGATGCTAAAATTAGGAAAACCTGCTAAAATCAGGATATGCCAGCTAAAGATACCTTTCACCATGCTGTCCGAAATGCACTCATAAAAGCAGGTTGGACGATTACCCATGATCCTTTTACCCTAGAGTTTGAAGATGTTAACTTTTATGTGGACTTAGGTGCAGAAAAAGTTATTGCAGCACAAAAAGAACGAGAAAAAGTTGCCATTGAAATCAAAAGTTTCTTAAGAGATTCAATTGTTACAGAACTACATTTAGCCTGTGGACAATATCTTAACTACCGTTTTGCTCTTTCAGAAATTGAACCTGATAGAACCCTATACTTAGCCATCCCTAATGATACTTATGAAGTGTTTTGTCATAGCCGTTTTGTTCAAAGAATTCTAGAACATTATCAAATCAAAATTATTGTCTATAACCCTGAAATAGAGGAGATCGTAGAATGGCAATCAACTACAGTGAATTAGTTAAATCCCTAATTGAAGAACAAGCTAAAATTCAGCAGTCTAGTGAAATTTCCCTAGAAATAATCTTTGACGATCTGAGAAAACATTATTTATTAGTACAAGTTGGTTGGCATAATAATCATTGGATTTATGGATGTCTTTTACATTTAGATATTATTAACAACAAAGTTTATATTCAACAGAACAACACAGAAATTTCGGTGGCTGAAAAGTTAGTTGAACTAGGAATTCCTAAAACAGATATTGTCATCGGATTTCACTCTCCATTTAAACGAAAATTCACAGAATATGCCATTAATTAGGAGTACAAATAAAATGGAAAAACAAATTATAAAACATTAGAATTACCAATAGAATTAATTCAAGAAACTAAAAAAATAATTCAATCAGGAAAAGCAAACAGCTTTGACGAATTTGTTGCTTTAGTATTAAAGTATGAACTTTTAAACCTAGAGCAAGCTGAAAATCAAATAGATTTAAAAGTCAGAAGCATTTTCAGAAGCTCCCATCTGGGAACTAGGAGAGAATCCAGTTATCGGTGGTGTGACTAATGCTTCAGAAAAACTACAAACCCTCACCCCACAACAACAGCAATCAGTAATAGATTTTATTGAATTCTTGCAATTTAAGGCACAGAAGACAGAAATTACTGAAGAAGAAGAACCGATTTCTGCTTATGAATCAGCTAAAGATTTAGTCGGGTGTGTGGTGTGTGGAAAGTGGAATAGGTGATCTATCTTATAATAAAAAATACCTTAAAAGTCCAGCAAAAAAATGACAGATTTAATAATCTCGGAGAGAAATAATTGATTTAATTATTCCTGATTGAGATATAATTATTAAAACCCCCAAGAGAATTAACCCATGACACAAGCAACCACCCCCTCACAAATGAAATTTCCTTAGATTTAGTCTCCATTGCCCCAAAACCACAGCAAATATAGAGCTTAACCAGTTGAAGTGACTTCTGACAAGATACTCGAACAAGTACGAGAAGCAGCAGCCAAAAGACTTCTGTTTCTTCCCCATACTATTGGGCAGATGTCACGAGGCGATCGCATGATGACAACAACCGAGATCGAAACTGTTGTCATGACAGGTGAACTGATAGAAAGCTATCCTGAAGATGTGAGGGGACAAAGTTGTTTAATATTAGGATTTGGAGAAAATAGCAGACCGATTCATGTCGTCTGTGCTCCCAAAGACGAATATTTGGCGATTATTACTGCCTACCTTCCCGATCCATCAAAGTGGTCATCTAATTTTAGAAGGAGACGTTAGAATGGAATGCCTCTGCTGCAAGGGACAAATGAAACGGGGAACTGCTCCCTTTGCCATTGATCGCAACGGATACCATCTTTCTTGGGATGCTGTCCCTGCTTGGGTGTGCGAACAGTGTGGCGAAGTCCTTTTTGAAGCTCGTGAAGTCAATTTAATTCAAGAAACTCTCTCTATTCTAGATCGTGAAACTGCCGTCTTAGTTGAGCAAGCTTTATCCTAAACTACTATGAAAATACAAGGAATTATCAAAGGCAATACTATCGAGCTATTAGAGGATTTATCTCTTCCTAATGGCGTAAAAATTTCTCGGTCAATTCCTGATAATTTAATTCCTAAAAAAGTATTATGGGAACAAATTGAAACCTCAATCGGAGTCTGGAAAAATCAACCAGAACTCGATGATATATTTTCTGAAATTGACCGAGAGCGCCATAGATCATAGTTCAATCAAGGCAGCAGAGACAATGATTGAGTAGGTGGTATAATGTGAAATTACCCAATCCTAAAAATACCATTATTGATGATAACAAATTGACCGGTTATGCCCTGAATCTAAATCATTCAGATGGACAGCATAAAGCCAGGGTTTTTAAATCCGTCTTAAACTTAGATATTAATAACGTTCAATTTCTTAAAAATGCACTCTTAGAAGCAGTTAAAACCTATGATGCTATTCCTGACAAAATCAATCAATATGGACAAAAGTATGTTATTGATTTTCCCCTGACTCATCAAAACAAAACCGCCATTATTCACAGTGTTTGGATCATCAGAAATGACGAAAACTTTCCCCGCTTAGTGACTTGTTATGTACTTTAAGGAGATAATCAAATGAAACTCTTAGATGTAGTTGCCTTATTAGAAGACTTACCCCAATTAGGATTATATTGCGGACAAGTCGGAACAATTGTAGAAGTTTATGAACCCACAGTTTTTGAAGTGGAATTTAGCGACACATCAGGACGTGCTTATGCTATCGAAACCTTACAAGAAAATCAACTAATGTTATTACATCATTCTCCCTTAGAACCTAAAAATTTAGCTGTAAATATAGCTGAACTTCCCCCGTATAAATATACTAGCTATGGCTCAAAGTCTTACAGAGCCTGAGTTAAAGCAATGTAATACTAATAAACTACTGGGTACAAACTCCTGAAATCTTTACGCAGACAGGGTTTGAGGCAAAATTTTTCA
>NZ_JADBUE010000112.1:0-4429 GCF_020245805.1 Microcystis sp. M179S2
ATAGCAAAATTATAGATGATTTCCTGACCTAAGATCACATTTTATTCTTTTTTCCACTTCAATCTAAGAATTGAGAAAAAAGCAAAACCCTCCATCATACCATAAAAAAATTATGCAAGAGGTCTATTATCGGGCTTTGACCCCGGAAGAAGAATCGCAGTTGACCGCTGCTTTGCTAAAACAGGGTTGTAGGAATCCTAAAGCGATGAAATTTGATGTTGAGACTAACCTATTTGAAGCAGAAGATGCTGTGTGTGAGGGAGGAAGAAAGTATGATATTTACCTTGATAAAAACTTTAGGATTGTTTCAATGAAACCAGACTAAAAGATCAAATCCCTGAGAACCTTTTACTGGTCGCTGCGAAGATTACCGATCAGGTATAACAAAGCCATTCTGACAGCGACACCACTGGTAACTTGTTGGGAAATCAGACTAAAATCGGGATCGTCCATTAAATCGGAACTAATTTCCACTCCCCGATTCACAGGACCGGGATGAAGTACCTTCACCCCCGGTTGACAGGATTGCAAACGAGGACGAGTAATGCCAAAACTTTGATGATATTCCCGTAAACTGGGCAAAAGATTGGCAGTCATTCGTTCTCTTTGCAGTCGCAGGGTCATCACAAAATCGGCCTTTTCTAAAGCTGGTTCTAAATCCCAGTGGAGAAATAGGCGATCGCACAATTCCCCAAAATATTTCGGCAGTAGGGTGGGGGGTGCGGACAAATGTACTTCCGCCCCAGCCGTGGTTAAACTCCAGATATTGGAACGCGCCACACGAGAATGGAGTATATCCCCGACAATAGCGATTTTTTTGCCCTCTAACAATTCTAAACGGGGATTTTCCTCATCTAACAGACAACAGATCGTAAACAGGTCTAAAAGTCCCTGGGAGGGGTGTTCGTGTTGACCGTCCCCAGCATTAAGAATACTGACCCCCGACTGCAAACGATCCATTTCTGCGGCAATTAAATCGGGAACCCCCGACTGTTGATGTCGGATAACAAAAATATCCGTACCCATGGCCACATAGGTTAAAGCGGTATCGAGAATCGTTTCACCCTTAGTCAAACTGGAACTACCCGGGGCAAAATTGAGAACATCGGCCGAGAGACGTTTCGCAGCTAGTTCAAAACTACTACGGGTGCGGGTGGAAGGTTCAAAAAAAAGATTTGTCACCACTTGACCTTGTAGGGCCGGCACTTTCTTGGTACGTCGGGAAAGAACTTCACGAAAACTAGAGGCCGTTTGTAGCAGGGTTTGGTATTCTTCCGGTTGCCAGTCTTGCAATCCCAAAATGTGGTGTCGGAGCCAAGTGAAAGCCATAGGCGTTAAGGAGGCGGTAAAAACGGCAAATTTCGTCTATGCTATTGTAGGATTTCTTTGCATCAGGTTAATAAATAGGGTTTATGAGAATTAATTTTTCCTTCTGTCAGATCACTCTTGCGATCGCTTTATTTCTCAATCCCTTGCCGGCGATCATTGCCCAGACTGCCACCTCTGGGGAAATGGTATCACCGACCACGGGCATTAATTATACTCGCCTGAAAAATTTCCTCGCTCAACAAAATTGGCGGCAAGCTAACGATGAAACCCGTAATTTAATGCTGAAAGCAACCGGACGGGAATTACAGGGCTGGTTTAGCATGGAAGACCTGCAAAAATTGGCCTGTTGGGATCTGCAAAAGATGGATCAACTCTGGAAAGAAGCTTCCGGAGGTCGTTTTAGTTTCAGTACCCAATTTCGCATTTTTATCGAGACGGGTAATCGACCGGGGCGCCTAGTGGCGATCGAAAATTTTCAAACTTTTGGCGATCGCATCGGTTGGCGTAAAGATGGTGATTGGATTATTTTTAAAGAGAATCTTAACTATACCCTCAATGCACCCGTCGGTCATCTGCCGGCGCCCCGGGACGAATATCAGATCGCCGGTGGTCGCCTAGAATACACCACCCTCGCCCAAAGATTAGTTACCTGTAATATTGTTAGCTTAGGGCAAAGCAAACAATAGACCTCTTGTAAAAATCAAAAATTGTTGTTAGGGTTAGGAGTCAGTAGTCAGTAGTCAGTAGTCAGGAGAATTAAGTAAGAATGAATAATAATCAATTAAATGGTCTATTTACGGATTTTATGCCATTTAATCCTTATTTTTGCCGTTTTTGAACCCTCAAAAATTAATTATGCCAGAGGTTTAATAATCACGGCGATCAATTCTGTAGAGTAAAATTTAAGGAAAAGCTTCTCTCCTCATCTTCCCTTTTTTTCCGATTTACTAGCACTTTTTCCGCTAAAAACCCCTAAATTTAACAATGATTAAACGATCCGTTAACCTATCGAGAGCGATCGGTTCGTCGATCGCCGTTTCCCTAATTATCACCAGTTGCGCCCCCCAAACCCCCCAAGCCACTGGACCGGCGGCTGTTCCCGTCAAACTGCAAACCCTCGGCACCGACAAATTAGTGCAAAGTAGCGAATTTGTGGGTACTTTGATCGCCCAAGAGCGTGTTAGCGTCTCCCCTCAGATTACCGGTCGGATTCGGACTATTTTCGTTAAATCTGGCGATCAGGTAACTCAGGGACAAAAAATCGCCGAATTGGATCCCGAACAACAACAGCAACAGGTAAACGCCGGCATCGGCCAGGTAAATTCGGCCAAAGCGAACCTCAATGCGTCTGAGGCGGATTTAAGGCAAAGACAAGCGCAAGCGAGGGCAAATAAAGCCCAAATTGCCCAGAATCGGGCAAATGTGGCCAATGCGGAAGCTAATGTTAAAAGTCAGATCGCCACCTTGAGCGCCGCCGAAGCTGATTTACAGAGAGCGAGAGCTAATTTAGATTTAGCGGAAAAAAACCTAAAAAGAGCCGAATTTCTGGTCAAACAAGGCGCACAGCCCCAACAGGACTTAGATGATCGCCGCCGCGACATTCAGGCCGCCAAGGCAGAAGTAGAAGCCCGGTCTCAAAATCGTGATGCGGCCCGTCAACAGGTGACGGCGGCTAGAGCTACCTTACAGGCAAACAAAGAAGCATTAAATATCGCCATTGAAAACGAATTAGCCTCACAGCAACAGGTGGCGGCGGCAGCGGCAACAGTGAACAGTCGTCAAGCGGCGGTAGCCAGCACTGAGGGGCAATTAGGGGCGACGCGTCAGAATTTAGTTTTTAACACCATTACCGCCCCGATTGATGGTTTTGTCGGCGATTTTAATCAAAGAAAAGTCGGCGATATTATCTCCCTGGGTGAAGAATTAACCTCGTTGACTAACAATAAAACTTTGGAACTAAATGTGCAGATTCCCGTGGAATTACAACCGCGTCTGCGCGTCGGGCTGCCCGTGGAAATTATTAATCCCGATGGCAGTGCGGGGGTTCGCGGTCAAGTAACTTTTATTTCCCCCACAGTTTCCCAAGCTACCCAATCGGTTTTAGTGAAATTTTCCTTTACTAATGATGGCAGTCTTCGCAATAACCAATATGTGCGGGCGCGGGTAATTTGGGATCAAAAACCGGGGGTATTAATTCCCACCACGGCAGTGACTAGCATCGGGGCGCAAAATTTTGTTTTTGTGGCCGAAAAAGAAAAGGCTAAAGAAGGTCAAGAAAATGCCGAGGAGCGTTTACTGGTCAGACAAAAACCAATTCAAGTCGGCACAATTCAAGGGCAAGCTTATCAGGTTATTTCTGGAGTAAATGCTGGGGAAAGAATTGCTATTAATAATATTCTTTCTCTCCGAGATGGTACAGCTATAACTGTTAGTCAGCAGTAATTTTTATGAGTAATTCGATTACCGTTCGTCCCCTGTCAGCGCAACTAATTACCGCCGAGAGTTTCCGTCCCTACGGTCAATTAATAATCCCTAGTCATGATGGAAAACCGTTTGATGAAAGCGATGCACAACTGCATTTAAAAAACGGTGTGCCACGCTTTTATATTATGCGTTTACAGACTCGCGGACGTAAATTTAAGCGAATTACTCGTCATAGTCAATGTACCCAATGTCTTGGTTCTTTGGGGGGACAAGAGTGGTTTTTAGGAGTGGCCCCCCCTAGTCCTTATCCTCAACCGGATTTGGAAAAACTAAAGGTTTTTCGCATCCCCGGGGACTGTTTTATTAAATTAGAGGTGGGAACTTGGCACGCTGGCCCACTTTTTGATCAACCGGCGATCAATTTTTATAATCTCGAATTGAGCGATACTAATATTGTCGATCATTTTACCTATAATTTTGCCCAAGAGCAGTTAATAGAATTCGAGATTGTTGATTGAAAAAAATATTTTTTTTACCTAGTGGGACTTAGGCGTTTTCGGTCAGCAAAAAAGGCTCAAACCATTACGGGACAAAGGGTTAACCTCGATTTATGATTTTCCTTGATCTATCTGGGTTTCAGCGATTTTGGGCTTCTCGAAGTAAATCCCAAGCGGGG
>NZ_JADBUE010000113.1:0-10854 GCF_020245805.1 Microcystis sp. M179S2
TCAAATTCGGCCTTGAACGAGTAAAACTTTCTAGGAAATAAGGTTGAACATGAGATTTTTTCGACTTGTTCAAAGTGGCCGGAGGGCATTCGGACACTCAAAACGGACGCGGAGAAAGTGTCAGACTTAAGCAATTAAGCGTTTTTCGGTGAAGCGTCAACCCCGTTCAGCGACCACCCTTAAAAAGTGGCGTGGTGAGGAATCGCCGTCCGTTTTACGGCGGCGAGGATGTCAAACTGGTTTCCCCGTCCCTAACCGGCAGCCGAATAACATCTTTGTACTACTTTTACCACATATATTTAAATCTAGGGTTGATCTAGCCTATGCTAAAAAGAGGGGGATTAAAATCGATCGCTCCTAGACTTTAATTGAAAATTTAGGATATTGCACAGATGGGCAATCTATTTGATGATGTCAGTCGCTTTCTTGAAACCCAACTGGAAGAATTTCTCAGAAGTCATCCCCAATTAGAATTACAGGCGCTGGTGGAACAACTGCGCGAACAGGAGCGCGATACTGCTAAACTGATTAGCGCCCTAGAAAATGAGCGTCAACGTCTCGAACAGCAAATTTTGGCCACTGCCCAAGATATCCAAACTTGGCACGCTAGAATTGATAAGGCTAAGGCCGCTGGACGGCAGGACTTGCTGAAGGCTGCTAGTGAACGCGAGGCGGCCCTATTTCGTCAGGGTAATCAACTTTGGGGACGGATGGAAGGGGTGAAAAAACGTCTGAGTCAATCCCAAGAGTTACTGCAACAGGTCCAACAACGTCGTCAAGAAGTGCAAATTAAATCCGAAAAAGCCCCTAAAAATCAGTCCCGTGACTGGGAAACCACTTTTTGGGATCAACCCCAAGAATCGGACTATCAGCGCTCGAACTACGATAATCTCGATCTAAAATTTAAAGAATGGGAAATGGAAGAAGAATTGAAAAAATTAAAGCGAGAAATGGGACGATAATTACTGTTATTAGGGGAACTGGGGAACTGGGGAACTGGGGAAGTGGGGAAGTGGGGAAGTGGGGGAATTTCAACTAAAACCCTAAAACCCTAAAACCCCAACACCCCAACACCCCAACACCCCAACACCCTAAAACCCCAAAACCCAACACCTAAAAATTCCCCAGAATTGTTCCTCTTAGAAAACGATGGCATCTCAAGCACAAAATCCTGAAAATCAACCCTCCTCTACCCTCGAAGAAATCCGGGCTGCTCGTTTAGAAAAAGTGGCAGGATTGCAAAAAGCTGGCTTAAATCCCTACGCTTACCAGTGGAAATCCACCGCTCACGCTCAACAATTACAAGAGCAGTACGCTGACTTAGCACCGGGGGAAGAAATTAGCACAGAAGTAGCAATTGCTGGTCGGATTATTGCCCGAAGAATTATGGGTAAACTAGCCTTTTTTAACCTGCAAGATGAAACGGGAACGATTCAATTATACCTCGATAAAAAACGCATTAGTGAAACCATGGCCGCCGTGCCGAATGCCTTTAACACGGTGATTAAACTGACCGATACGGGGGATATTTTAGGAGCAAAAGGCACAATTAAACGCACAGAACGCGGGGAATTATCTATCTATGTAAACGAGTACGAAATTCTCACCAAATCCCTCTTACCTCTCCCAGATAAATGGCACGGTTTAACCGATGTAGAAAAACGTTATCGACAAAGATATGTGGATTTAATTGTTAATCCGGAAGTGCGACAAACTTTTCGCCGTCGCGCCCAAATTACCGCTGCCATTCGCAGATATTTAGACCAAGAAGGTTTTATTGAAATTGAAACTCCCGTGCTACAAAGTGAAGCGGGAGGAGCCGATGCTAGACCGTTTATCACCTATCATAATACGCTGGAGATGGAGTTATATCTCCGCATTGCCACCGAGTTACATCTAAAAAGATTAATAGTGGGTGGTTTTGAAAAAGTCTTCGAGTTAGGCAGAATTTTTCGCAATGAAGGGGTTTCTACTAAACATAACCCCGAGTTTACTTCCATCGAAATCTATCAGGCCTACGCCGATTATTATGACATGATGGAGTTAACCGAAAACATTATTGTTAATGCCGCACAAGATGTTTTAGGTACGCTGAAAATCACCTATCAAGACAGGGAAATTGACCTAACTCCTCCTTGGCGACGAGTGACCATGCACGAATTAGTCCAAGAAATAACTGGGGTTGACTTGAATAGTTTTGAGGATTTCGAGTCGGCTCGTATTGCCGCAGAAAATGCCGGCATTGGCGTTCCAGAGGACTGTAAAACCATCGGTAAGCTCCTAAATGAAGCTTTTGAACAAAAAGTCGAAGAAACCCTAATACAGCCCACTTTTGTGCTAGATTTTCCCGTGGAAATTTCGCCTTTAGCTAAACCCCATCGCTCAAAAACTGACCTCGTGGAAAGATTTGAATTATATGTGGTTGGACGGGAATTAGCTAATAGTTTTTCTGAGTTAACCGATCCCATCGATCAACGGCAAAGATTAGAAGCACAGGCACTCAAAAAAGCGGCTGGCGATTTGGAAGCGCAGGGAGTTGATGAGGACTTTTTAACCGCTTTAGAATACGGAATGCCCCCCACGGGAGGCTTAGGAATTGGCATCGATCGCCTGATCATGTTATTAACCGATTCTGCCAGTATTCGCGATGTGATTGCTTTCCCCTTATTAAAAAGTCAAAGTACAGCGATTAAATCTTTTGACTACGATCAGGAAAAAAAAATTCTGAAAGTGGAATTTAATCACGGTGGTATCTATCTTTATCATGATCTACCTTTGGCAGTATATAAAGATTTTCAGTCCGCACCATCGAAAGGACAGTTTTTTGTCGGACAAATTCGCGATAAATACAGTTTTGACAAGGAATTGTAAAAGTTAGGGTCACTTCAGTTAAGTAGATAGGTGTTAAAAGTTGTCAGACACCCCCCTTATCAAGGGGCAGGGTAGGGTTGATTCATGAATCAACCCTACTATGAATCAACCCTAGGGGCAGTGGGGATCAGAGGCAAAATCCATCTTCAATTTAATTATAACTACTTACTTATCAGTTATCAGTTATAATTCATGATCCCTTTTTACCTTTTACTTCCTGCCAAGTGTTACCGACTCCCTGTAAAACCCCGCGAACTACTAAACCAATACCGCGACCGATAACTTGGATAAGAATATAGACTACTCCCTTACCCACCACCCGAAAAAAAGCGCGTAAACGAGGAGATAAAGAGTCTCTTAATTCTAAGGCGATCGAAACTAACCAGGGTATGCCTGTTAAACTATTTAATTCTTCCTGTCGGGGGGAATAAATGGCTAGAGATTGGATTTCTCCCTCGCTATAGTGAAATAATTGATATTGACTTTCAAATATATCTTTGGGGTCTTGCCAATATTTTTGCCGTCGGTATTTCCAAGATAATTCATTGCGGATTTTAGCTAATTTTCTGGCGATGAGAAATTCTGAACGGTAAAGTTTTTGTTTGACTCTTTCGGATTCCGAGAAGTTATTGAGAATAATTACCGTCACTGCATTGGCAATATTATGAATGAGATTTTGCAGGAGAATTTCGGCTCTGGCGATGGTTTCAGGAGCATTAGCTCGGTATCCTACTCCGTCAATAGTTAGACTATTTTCGTACAATAAATAGGAAAATAAGTCAAGAGTAAAAGGAATTTTATTGAGGATTTCTGTTTGAATTGTCTCTCTTTCTTCCAGAATAATTTCGTTAAGTCTGCCTTTACTAATTTCGTCAGAAACCGAGGCATTAATTTCTAAAAATTTACGCGTAACTTTCTCCCATATATCGTAAATAATCAGATTTAAGCGACTGGTTAATTCCCCGCTGCTAATCTGTAAATATCTCATCTCATCGACATTTTTACGAATTTCATCGAGAACTAAATACAATAATTCCCGTTGCCGATTATCCTGTAAAACATCAATTTCAAAACTAATCTTTGTTCTATTAATTAAAGGGGAGCGAATGACCGCTAAAGTGGACTCAAAAACCGCCGAAACACACAGGGGACGCTCGCGGCTTAAAATTGGTAATTCCCGATCGATATTGTTAATTATTACCGAGGGTGTGACTGAAGCTGAATTGTAATAGCTCCCTTCGAGGGGAATTAGTTTTCTCACTAGCCATAGGGCTGCTAAAAGTTCTCGTTTTCTCCCCTGCCAATAAAAGCGATCAAAGCCGGATAAAGACTGTTGATTGAGGTGGAGATCAATTAAATGTAATTCACTTTCGATGCGATTTAATCCCGTTTTTCCGGCAGTGATTAACCAATGGCTAGGAGCTAAACTTGGACGGGTAGCAATGGTGAGAGCAGAAGGGGCAACATCGTGGGTTTCATCCCGGGAAATTTGTCCCAAAATAGTGATAAATTGCTCTAGGTTTGTGCCTTTGGGAATATAACCGGCGATACCTAATTCTCTGGCGATTAGTTGCTGTCGGGAATCGAGAGGAAAGGTTAATAGAACAATTTTACTTTCGGGATAGCGAGAGTGGAGAATTTCACAGTAAGACCAATCAAAGAGAGGATCGATAAGGATAATTTCGGGGGCCGGATTAAGAGTCAAAGCGAAAATTGTTTCTAAATCCCCTTCGGTGACGATACTAATATTTTCTATCTGCGACAAGGCCTGCACCAGACCCAAGCGGAAAATCGGGTCATTATCGATGATAATTAAGGTGAGAGGGCGATCAATCACAAGAGTTGCAGCCTGTCAACGGATACTATTCACAGAGGCAATTATACAGTTATCTGGCTCATTGGTTTTGTTTATAGCCATAGAAATCGATGCGATAATCGGTAATTTTTACCCCCGTCGATGCCTCGACCTGTTTAATTAATTCCGGGGGAAGTTGGATATGCACATCGATAATTTGTTGACTGTCCAGACAATTGACGTGACTGTGAGAATCGCTGATGTTACCGTAGAGTCTGCCGTCCCAGCGTTCCACAGATTCGATAATGCCTTGACCCGATAGGGCTTCTAGGTTTTGGTACACTGAGGTATGACCGATGTTTTTTCCTTGCAGATTGAGGCGATCATAAATTTCTCTCGCTGATAGGTGTTCCTGCGCTTGCCACAGCAATTCTAAAATATAGCGACGCTGACGACTAACCCGCATTCCTAAAGTTTGACACCTTTCGATCGCATCTTCTAAACACCGGATCGGTTTTTGTTTTACCTCCAAATTGTCCATAGTTGTATCCGTTGACCTCCGCCCTAATACATAGTCATTACCAGTTTAGCTTAGTCTTTCGATCGATGTCCACATTGCGCCAGTTTTTATCGTTTTGGGGAGACAGGAGACAGTTATCAGTTATCAGTTACCAGTTATCAGTTACCAGTTATCAGTGGGTAAGTTAAGCTGTTGACTATCTAAATTACTCGTTAAGACTGTCTATGAGCGCCGGAGCAGGAAGAAGGACTCTGACCATTTGTACTAAACTTCTTAACCTACACAATTCTGGCTTTAAGTCAATAGCCTTTACAAAACTTCAAAAATTGCAACATAAAAAAATTTCATCACTGGCGGCTTTTTTTGGGCAAGAGTATCAACACAGTCCCCTGATTGCCTTGGTTTTCCGTTGATTTAAAGCTTAAAGGTTAAACTAAGCCCACAGCATACCACGATCATACCATATTATTAAATGTAGGCAACCCCGATTTACAGCCAAATTTTGGCAAATTCTGGGAAAATCAAAATGTTGTAACTTACTTGTTACATTTAACTAATCGCCCCAAATATTTAAATATTTTAATTATTTACCTTAAATTTATAATTTTTACTTATTCTTGAAAGCTGATTAACTAGGGTTTGCTGAAAAAGTTTTTCGTGGGGGTAGGGTGTGGGGTGTGGGGTTTTACCCATTTTCAGATGGTCAATTACCTAATTTTCAGAGAAAAAGTAACTGAATTTTTCCCCGATCACTCCAATGGTCGGCACTTTTTGGGGGGAAAAAGTCTAAAAACCTTATCCAACAAGGTTTTTAGATTTATTCAGCAAACCCTAACTAGGGTTGGGCAAAAAAGCTTGTAAGCTCTATTTAAAGTCAGTCGAATCGCTTAGTATCGGGAGACAGATGTGACTTGTATAGCTTCCCAGTTTTTGAGATTTGAAGACTTTTTAGAAGCATTTTGAAAGCGTCTTAGCCGATGGATTAAATATGAATTATCAGCCATAGAAATCTTCGTCAAGAATCTGTTCTAAGGAAAAAGGGCAGTCTAGGGGATAGGCTTCCTCTGGAGGAATCGCAATTCCAAAGTCAGCCAATTTACTTTCCTTGATGGCAATTTTGCGACCTTTAGGATAGGTTTTATCGATGGCGATTGCTAGATGAGATTTCAAAGAAGGGGTGTTTTCTAGTAAGGCGATAACTCGTTCCCTCTGTTCGACAATGGAGCTATACCAGCTAGATTTCATGCTTTCAGTGGCGGAGGATTGTACTTTTAATTTCAGTAAATGAGCCAGCAAAATCATTAAATTTCCTTCCAAGACATTTTTATCTGATTTACCCAATTCTTTTAACTCCTCAACCAAATGAGATACATCTAATGCCTGAAAATCTCCTTGTTCTAACTGACCTATTGTTGTTATCAGCCATAATTGAAAATCTTGTTCATAGAGTTCTGATTTAGTTATCATAATTGCTTCGATAATAGTTAATCTAGACTGAATTATACTCTATTTTGCGGATTTCGGATGTTTCTAGCGGTAAATATTAAGTTTTACTACAGGATTTAACATCTGCGCCTATGCCCTATTCCCTTATCCTTAGGATAGGCGGTTAAAATACATCTTAGCTTAAGGACTAGAGAATATTATGAGACTAGAAAGAGAAGATTTTGATTGGGCGGTACAACAAAACCTAATTACTGCCAGCCAAGCTGAAAATTTATGGACGGCTTTTTTATCCCGTTATCCCCAAGAAGATGAAGTTAATCGCCCTCGCTTTAATTTTGCTAATGTGGCCTATTATTTTGGGGCATTAATTGTTATCTCCGCCCTGGGGTGGTTGATGAACAAAGCTTGGGAGAGTTTCGGCGGTGCAGGCCTATTTTTTATCGCCCTATTTTATGCAGTTTGTTTTATTTTTGCGGGGAAAAATCTCTATTTTCAGCAAAATCTCAAAATACCAGGCGGCCTTTTATTTACCATGGCAGTGGCAATGACTCCCTTAGCAATCTACGGTTTACAACGCTGGACAGGATACTGGCAAGCAGGAAATATGGCCATTTATCCAGATTTCTATACCTGGACTAAAGGCAGTTGGTTTTTAATGGAATTAGGCACGATTATCGCAGGATTAATAACTTTGCGATTTGTTAAATTTCCTTTCTTAACTGCACCGATCGCCTTGAGTCTGTGGTATATGTCAATGGACTTAACCCCTTTGCTATTTGGAGAGAACGAATATACATGGAGACTGCGACTGTGGGTATCCTTTTGGTTTGGAATTGCCTGTTTAATAACTGCCTATTTAATTGATGTACGTCAGCGTCGCAGTCGGGGAGATTTTGCTTTTTGGCTATACCTATTCGGATTAATTATGTTTTGGTTTAGTCTATCTCTCCTCATCGATGATAATGAAGCGCAACGATTTTTGTACTGTCTAATTAACTTGGGATTGATGTTATTATCCGTCCTGCTAAAAAGAAGATTATTTGTGGTTTTTGGAGGTGTCGGAGTATTTGCTTATCTTTCCTATCTCTCCTATCGTCTCTTTGCCGATTCAATTTTCTTTCCCTTTGCCCTAACCGCCCTAGGACTTGGTATTATCTATATGGGAGTTTTGTATCAGCGTCATTACCCAACCCTGGCTAGATTTATTGAAAGTTATATCCCTCTCGAATGGCGCAATTTATTACCCAAAGATCGATAATTAGGAGAAATGGGGATATGGGGAAATGGGGAGATTCAACTAAAAAACCCCAACACCCCAACACCCGACACCATCTTTTTTACTTTTATGAAAATACTTATCGTTGACGATGAAAAAGAATTAACCGAACCCTTAGAACAAATTCTTGCTCAAGAAGGCTATGACGTTGATATTGCTGATAATGGTCGGACGGGGTTAGAATTGGCACGAGAGAATAATTATGACCTCTTAATTCTCGATTGGATGTTACCCCAGCAATCCGGATTACAAATCTGTCAATATTTACGCAATCAAGGGGACACCACTCCCGTTTTATTTCTAACCGCTAAGGATACCATAGACGATCGAGTGGCGGGATTAGATGCCGGTGCTGATGATTATTTAGTCAAACCCTTTCAACTGCGAGAATTATTAGCGAGAGTCCGCGCTTTATTGCGTCGTTCTCCCAATTTTGAAGCTAGTAATAGCAGTAAACTAAAATCTGCTGATTTAGAACTCGATAGCGAAAATCAAGTGGCCTATCGTCACGGTCGCACGATTAGCTTATCAGCAAAAGAAGTACAATTGTTGACTTTATTTATGACCCATCCGGGTCAACTTCTCACCCATGAACAGATTTATCAGCATCTCTGGTCAGAAGGGGAGCAACCTAATAGTAATGTGGTTCCTGCCCTGATGCGCTTGCTGCGTCGTAAAATCGAAGCGACCGGAGAAACACCTCTAATTAATACTGTCTATGGGAAGGGCTACCGTTTCGGGGAAAATTAGGGAATGCTGAAGGATAATGAGAATACCAACTGATTACCGATTACTGATTACCGATATATGTTATCCTGCCTACAAATTGAAAATTTTACCCTCATCGATCGCTTAGAATTAACTTTCGGGAACGGATTAAATGTACTGACCGGTGAGACGGGGGCAGGAAAATCGATTATATTAGATGCGATCGATATTGTTCTCGGTGGTAAAGTCAATCATCGCGTCATCCGTCAGGGAAGCCAACAATCAACCCTAGAAGCGACTTTTTCTCTGACTCCAGAATTAATTGCTTGGCTAGAAAGTCAGGAAATTGACCCATTAGAGGATAATAGTCTGACCATCAGCCGGGAATTAGTGATTACTAATAATTCCTTGCGTTCTCGTTCTCGGATTAACGGAGTCGTCGCTAATCGCCAACAAATGGCGCAAATAAGAGATTTTTTGGTAGAAATCACCGCTCAAGGTCAAACAGTTCAGTTAATGGACGCTAATCGACAGAGGGAATTATTAGATCTCTACGGGGGTGAATCGCTGCTGCAGCAGCGGGAAAAAGTAGCCACAGCCTACGTTAACTGGCAAGAAAGCAAGAATAGTTTAAATAATAGGTTGCAATCGGAACAAAATCGCCTACAAAGATTAGATTTACTAGAATATCAACTAAAAGAACTAGAATCAGCTAATTTAACTGACGCTGACGAGTTGGAACAGTTGGAACAGGAAAGAAACCGACTCTCCCACGGTGTCGATTTGCAAAATTCCAGCTATCAAGTCTATCAACTACTCTACCAAAATGATCGCGATCAACCGGCCGTCGCTGATTTGTTAGGAAAAGCTGAAAATATCTTGACAAATATGATGGTTTATGATAGGAGTTTAGAGCCAATTTTAGAGATGGTGCGATCGGCATTAAATCAGGTGGTGGAAGCGGGACAGGAAATCAACGTTTATGGGGATAGTCTAGAGGCAGATCCGGAGAGATTGAACGAGATAGAAGAGAGAATTGTCCAACTTAAGCGCATTTGTCGCAAATATGGCCCAAGTTTAGCCGAAGCGCTCGATTATTATCAGAAATTACAGCAGGAATTAGCGGAGTTGACGGGAGAAGGACAATCCATTGAAGAATTAGAAAAAATTTGTCAGCAACAGGAAAACATCTATCGAGAAACTAGCACCCAGTTGACCTTTTTGCGACAACAAACCGCTAGTCAACTAGAAAAACAATTGGTACAGGAATTAAAACCTTTAGCCATGGAAAAGGTGATTTTTGTCTGTCGGATTAACCCGGGTAATCCTAGCAGTCTGGGAGTCGATCAAGTGGTATTTTATTTTAGTCCCAATCCGGGGGAAAAAATCCAACCTTTATCCAGTACCGCTTCCGGAGGAGAAATGAGTCGTTTTCTCCTAGCGTTAAAGTCCTGTTTTTCCCAATCCCAATCGGCAGCAGCAACCCTAATTTTTGATGAAATTGATGCGGGAGTATCGGGAAAAGTTGCCCAAGCAATTGCCGATAAATTAGATCAATTAGGTCAAAAATATCAAGTTTTGTGCGTTACCCATCAACCTTTAGTGGCTGCTTTAGCTGATCACCATTTTCGAGTTTATAAACAAATGATTGCCGAAGATAATCCTACTAATCTCTCGGAAATTCGCACGGTTGTCCGGGTTACTTCTCTCGATAATCGTCAGACGAGAAGGGAAGAATTGGCACAATTAACGGGAGGAAATTCGGCAGCAGATGCCATCGCTTTTGCCGAGTCTTTATTGGAGAAAGCGGCTGCCAAAAAACAGTAAGATTTAACCTTGAAATTGACTGATTAACCAACGTCCCACCTGACTTTGATCCTTGCTGCGTGCCTGTTGTAAAGCTGACTCTAAAACCGCAAGTCTTAAATTAGGTAAAACCTTTGATATATCAATTCTTTTGCTCCCTCGATCGATTATTTCAAAAGCGAATATTTGGGGATAATCGACGTTAACACTCCAGTATTCACTAACTCCTAATTCTTCATAGAGTAAGCGTTTATTACCTAAGTCATCATTAAGGGTAGATTTTGAGATTTCAATGACTAAATCTGGTGGGGGATACTGATTCAAATCAATAATCGAAGTACCGTAGGAAATTAGGGCTCTTCGGGAATTGTTATGCAAATAATTAACTTAAAATAAAATTCGATGAGAGCGCCTACGCTCAAAAGTAGCTGA
>NZ_JADBUE010000114.1:0-14036 GCF_020245805.1 Microcystis sp. M179S2
CGATTTTACTGAATTTCATAATGGGTTATTCTGTGCTTTTTTGGGCAGCAAGGGTTGAAACCCTTGCCACACCTAGAAGGGTATCCTAATTGAAGCGGGTAAATCAGTCAATTTCACCAGCAGTGATGATCTTTTTTTTGTGTAGTTTTATTGCAAAAAAAAAGTTTTTTTGACAAAAAGCACAAAGTATGATACGCCCAACCTATTTCTGGCTGCGAGTAATTATTGCAGAGTGGGGGAGTGGGGAAGTGGGGAGAATAAATAAAAGCAATCTCCTGTCTCGGAGTCTCCTGACTCCTGTGAATTGTCCTAGGCGAGAAACTTAACCAACTCCTCTAATTTTTGCCAAGCTAACCCACTGGCTAAAATGTCGCGAGCGAGGGCGAAACCGGCAGCATGGTCGCCAAAAGTGACCTTTTCTGCCACCTGTAGGGCAAGAGAGGCATTAATCGCCACAGCATCCCGTTGAGCCGGCGTTCCACCCCCTTGCAGGACATTTTTGAGGATTTCGGCATTTTCTGGTACTTCCCCGCCTTTAAGGGCATTTAAACTGGCTCTGGGGATAGCAATTGACAAGGGATCGATCGCCGCAGAAATCACCTCGCCATTATTTAATAAAGCCATATCGGTCAGATCTCCTAACCCCACCTCGTCGAGTTTTTCCCGGCCGTGAACAATAATCGCCTTTGGGGTTCCCATTTGTGCTAAAGCCGTGGCCATGGGGGTGAGAAATTGCCGGTCATAAACCCCGATAACTTGACCTGTGGGACGGAGAGGATTAACTAGAGGGCCCAGAAGATTAAAAACCGTGCGAACTTTCAGGGTTTTGCGGAGATTAGCCACACTTTTCAGGGCTGGATGCCAACCGGGGGCAAAAAGAAAGGTAACTCCCACCCCATCTAAAGCCGCCGCTACTTTCTCGCTAGGGGCGCTCAAATTAACCCCAAGATATTCTAAAACATCGGCCGAACCGACTTTACTGGAGGCCGAGCGATTGCCGTGTTTAGCCACTTTTACACCCCCGGCGGCCGCCACAAAAGCCACAGCAGTGGAAATATTAAAAGTTGCGGCCCCGTCACCGCCGGTGCCACAGGTATCGATAACGGGAGTGGTATGGGGTTTAGGGTCTTCTAAGCGAGATTGTTGCCGTAAAACTCCGGCCATTCCCGCTAATTCCGCGGCCGAGACTCCTTTTGCTTGCAAAGCAGCTAAAATCGCCCCCGATAAAACTTCCGGAATCTGGCCGTTTAACCATCCGGTCATTAGTTCTTCAGCTTGGTTAAGGGAAAGGGATTTTCGATCGAGTAGTTGCTGCAGTAGGTTTGGCCAGTCTGGAGTGGTCATCGCTGTTCCATTGGTGTGGGGAGGGGGCGATATATTATCATAGCGGTTTGTCTGGAGAATCGATCGCTCCTAGTCATTTTTACTTTAAATCGAGCAAACCCTGTTCTTTTAACTTAGGATTAAAACGAATTTCCATCTGTACTCCCCGTTTTTCTAGGGTTGATAAAATATCGTTTTCTACTCGTCTGGATACCTGTTTTAATAACTTGATTTGCCCCAATTCGTCAGCACTTTGATAAAATTCTTTTTCTGTCTCAGTCATGGCTAATTTAGCATCAATTGGTTCTGTCCAGAGTTTTTCATTGCCGATTACTGCCTGACTTTCTCTTAGCCAAGCTTGTTTAATCGATTCGAGAATAGTCCGATTAGGACGATCAATCAACTGTATTTTTAGCCAATAACAAGCTTGGGGCTGTCGGGCAAGATGTTGTTTTAAACTGAGATAAATATCACGAGAATAGCCGACAAACTCTAAGACTTGTTCTCGATCAAAAATGGCATAAACCCCGATTTTTCCCTGGAAATCAGCACAGATATTACCCGTGGCATCTAGGTAGGGAATATATTCTAATTGTTCGAGATTAGCCAAAGTATCAGACTCATTCATAATTAATCGTCCCTAATTGGTTGGAGATAAGTAGGTAGGTGTTAAAAACTTTCAGATACCCCGCTGATCAAGTAGGGTTGATTCAAGGTAGGGTTGATTCAAGGTAGGGTTGATTCATGAATCAACCCTACCCGTTTAAAATTGTACCAAAAAGTTTTAGGCTAAATTAGTCCCCAAAAATGCTCAATTCTCAATGCCTACTGCTTCTCTTAACGAAATTGTTCACGCGGCCCTAAGTGGTCAAGTGGTTTCTTTTCCCACGGATACAGTTCCCGCGTTGGCAGTTTCTCCCCCCTATGCTGCCTTAATTTTTGCCGCTAAAAAACGGACTTTTGATAAACCCTTAATTCTCATGGCGGCCTCAGCAGCAGATTTATGGGATTATGTCAAGGGAAATCAGGAAGAAAGGGAGATTTGGCGGCAAATGACCGAAAAATACTGGCCCGGCTCCCTAACTTTGGTTTTACCCGCTTCTGAAAAAGTACCAAAAGTTCTTAACCCTAAAAATCCTAGCACGATTGGTATCCGAGTTCCCGCTCATGCGATCGCACGAGAAATTCTCGGTCGAACTGGTGTTTTAGCGACCACAAGTGCTAATCTGTCAGGACAAGAGCCTTTATTGACTCCAGAAGCGATTATGACTACTTTTCCCTCGGTGACGGTGTTAGCGCCCACAGAAAGGCAAGCATGGGGAATAATCAATAGTGGACAACCCTCCACCGTCGCGCGTTGGCAATGTCAAGGATGGGATATCTTACGACAAGGGGCAGTTTTTCTGTAAATATGGACGATATTGACGCTTTAAAACGGGAATTACAGCAAACTCGCCTCGCTTATCACCTGGCTGTGGCAATTAATCACCTCAAAAGCAGTTTTTTGGGACGGGTTGCCCACGAATTGCGATCGCCATTGAGCAGTATGATCAGTCTCCATCAAATGATTCTCGCCGATCTTTGTGAAAGTCCGGCCGAGGAAAGGGAATTTATCGCCCAGGGACAACTGGCGGGCCGTAAACTGATGGCAATGCTCGATGAGATGATTAATCTCTCCAAACTAGAGTCTGGTACTATACCTCTCAATCGAGAAATTTTTTCTTTAACTAAACTCTGGCAAGATTGGGCAAGTCTAACTTATTTACAGGCAGCTAATCGCCATATTAAGCTTAAATTTAGCCCTTTAACCGATGAGATTGCTATTATTGCCGATTATCAGCGTTTATCCTCCGCTCTTGTCCTTCTCGTCGATGCGGCGATCGCCAACTTAACGAGTGGCTCTATTTGTATATCGGTAAGCGCCCTTGGCGAGAAAAAAGTCACTATTACCCTAGAATTTCCGGGGGAAATCGCTCTCTGGCAAATGCCAGAAATTTCCCCTTTGAGTTTAGAATCAAAGCCAGAAGAAGTAAAACAATTTACTCAAGCTCTCGGTCTTTCTCCCGGTCTTAAATTTCAGTTAGCGAAAGGCATTATCGAAGTATCGGGGGGGGAAATGAGCTTAGATAAAATCGATAACAATAGTCAGGACAAGCTCACAGGGATCGTTTTTTCTTTACCTCGATCGCCGGATAGGAAAACTCCTCGGGATAACGATTAAATAATACCATCGTCGTGGTGGCGTTGCTTTGGAAACCAATGCGCCGGTAAAAATTTTCTTGATTAGTAGTCATCAAATAGACTCTTTCCACCCGATTTATTCGGGGATGGGCCAAGACTGTTTCTACTAATTTACGCCCTAAACCCGCTCCCTGATAATCGGGATGAACGATCACATCCCAAATAGTTGCCCGATAAATGCCGTCAGAAATGGCGCGAGCAAAACCAATTAATTGCCGCTCATTCCACACCGTCACCACCGGATCACTATAGTCAATTGCGGTTTCTAAATCTTCTAAACGGCGATCGATTGCCCAAAATGCGGTTAAATTAAATAATTCTCGTAGTTGCGATAGATCTATCTTGCTTTTATCCTCGTCAAACTGAATCTGACTACAATCAACCATGATATTTCCTTAGTCTAAGACTAAAAAATAAAAGAGGATTCACGCTCGATCGGACTGATTTATGAGCAATTTCCCCTAATCTATGTGTTTGATTATACTCAATGCCTCAGATAATCTCTAGTTGATTTATCGTGATTTCTTGACAAGTCAGGATTCAGGATTCAGGAGTCGGTCGTCAGGAGGAGATAGGGTGATAGGGTTTTGGGGTGATAGGGTTGAGACAGCTTCCCCACTTCCCCATTACCCCACTTCCCCATTACCCCACACCCCACACCCCACACCCCACTTCCCACACCAATGCTTAACAATCAAAGATCTTCGCCAGTGTCTGTCATTTGTTTAGGGGAAATCCTCTCTGATCTAATTGCCGATCAAAGCGAGCGCTCTATAGAGCAAGTGACTTCTTGGACAACCTATGCCGGGGGTGCGCCGGCAAACGTGGCCTGTGGATTGCGAAAATTGGGCATAAATTCGGCTTTTATCGGTTGTGTGGGCAAAGATCAACGAGGGGAACAGTTAATCGCCTTGCTAGACGCTCTCGGAGTCGATACCACTGGTGTACAGTATCACCCCACTCTACCCACCCGACAAGTTTATGTCACCCGCGATGCTGGGGGAGACAGACATTTTGCGGGTTTTGGGGGCAGAAAAACGACGGATTTTGCCGATAATGCTCTTAATGCTGACTTATTAACCGAAAATCTCTGGAAAAATGCCGATTATCTAGTGATGGGAACCCTAGGGTTAGCCTATCCCCCGGCGAGAGCGGCGATGATGCGCGCCCTCGAATTAGCTAAAATTTACGCGGTGAAAGTATTGATCGATATCAACTGGCGACCGGTTTTTTGGCCTAATCTTGAGGCTGCCCCTGATATCATTCGAGATTTTATCGTCCAGGCCGATTTGCTCAAATGTAGCGAGGAAGAAGCAGCATGGTTATTTGGCACTGATACCCCCGGAGAAATATCATCACAATACCCCAATTTAGGGGCAATTCTGGTTACTGGCGGCGCAAAAGGTTGTAAATATCATTTAGGCAAAAATAGCGGCACTGTCGAGGCTTTTCCCGGGGAGGTGGTGGATACAACCGGGGCGGGGGATGGCTTTGTGGCCGGTTTTTTGGCTCGTGCCGCTCTTGGGGGCGATCAAATTGGGGAAAATGCCGATTTAGCCCGTAAGGCGGTGATTTATGCCTGTGCGGTGGGGACAATGGTGACAAGGGGGGCAGGAGCGATCGCATCCCAACCGACTCGGGAACAGGTGGAGGAGTTTCTAGCGGCCTTTGATACTAAATCTGGTTATTAAAGACTGATTATTTATTCCCCCTCTTGCATGAGTGCCTATCGTGATATGTAACCTATACTCAACGGATTTAGGATTATTTGCCAGTTTTTTGGTCAAACCAGTCTAAAACCCGATTCCATGCCCACCAGCGATCGCTATCGCCCCACTGACGCTGACAGGATAAACTGCTGATATAACCCACATGACCGCCATAGTTGGTTAAGAGTAGATCGACGTGGGGATTATCGGCGATCGCTGCTTGCAGATCGGGAATAACTGCGGGGGAAAAGAGGGGATCATCGGCCGCGTAGAGGATAAAAGTGGGTTTAGTTAAATAGGGTTGAAAGGGCAAGGGACTACTAGCGGCATAATAGTCAAAAACTGTCTCAAATCCTAAGTTTTTAATCACTAATTCTCGATCGAATCCTGCAATCGTGGTGGCGCGAGTAATTGCTTCGGGATCGATATGATCGGGATGAGCTTGATGGATGCGTTTGGCTAACTTGCGTAATTCCCTGGCGATCGCTTTTTCCAAATGTTTCCCCCAGGGATCCCGGACGAGATAGGATAAAGAACGATTAGAGTCTAAATTAGGACAAATTACCGCACCACCACCGATATCGACGGGATCGATCCCCATATCTTCCTGATTCTCTACCGATTTAATTCCCCAGAGGGCCAATTGTCCCCCCAGAGAGTAACCTGTGAACCAAAAAGGAGCAGGACAGCCCATTTTTTGGGCTTGGGCGGCAATATGAAGGAAATCTAGCCCTTCATAGATGCCATCGGAGGTGAGAGTCGGGGATAATTCGGCTGTCTTACCGTGGGCCCGCCAATCGAAGAGGACGACTGCGTAGTTTCTTGCTACGGCTTTTCTGCCTAAAATTCTTAAAAACCATTGATTATCTAAGTCTCCCGTGATGCCGTAGGTGCCGATAATTGTTCCTTTCGCTTGCGGGGGAATGGAAACAATCCCGTAGATAGGGACGGCATTGGCCCCGGTGAAAATGGTTTCTTGATAGACTGGTTCGGGAATAGCGATCGTATTTTGCCAGGTTTCTCGCGCTTTTAGGGACACATAGAGAGTCATGGCAAAACCGTTTTTCAGCAATGGGGGCGGAGTGTAGGTGAGATTATCGGTCCTCGTCCTCGGATGGGCAAGCATAGCAGCACAGGGGAATCAAAACGTCAAGAGGGGGAGACAAAAATTAACTTATGCCCACCGCTTTCTTAAAAATTGTAAAGCAAATTGTCCCAAGCGGCGAGCAACTCTGGCAGGGCAGTGGCCGACCAATTGCCCTCACAACCGCGACCTTGATAGAGAATAAATCGCAGGGAATAATTATCGGGAAATCCTGCCGCTTCTAACCACAAAAGCTCGCTTTCCGCTTCACAAGCAATACTTTCTTCATCCATTAATTCTGTGGCCATGGCCGCCATAGTTGCGGTCAATTGTGATAGTAACCGACGCAAATCTTGCCACTCGGACTCGGTCAATTCGATCGCCCAATCATCGCCACCAATTAATCCTTTATAAATGGCTGCCTTAGGATCCCAACCGAGTCGCCAACCTGAACCATATTTGAGAATTTTTTCCATAATTTTCTAGAATTTTAATAGGTCGGCATCTCCCGGTTTTGATAAAGATGGACGACGGGGAGAAGGACTAGGAGAAGGGCTAGGATTGGGGGTTTCTTGGGGGAGAATGGCGGGGTTATAAATTTCGACTAGAAGGGTGACTAACTGCTGCCGTTGACGACGATTAAGACTGTTAATCGCTTTGATATCGGCAGCCATCGGGTTAACCGTAAGGGTTGCTTGTCCGGGATAGTTTTCTTCGCTGATTTTCTCGTTCACTCCTAGATAATCCCCTAGGGTTAATTGCCAATCAAAACGGATGAGAGTAAACCTTTTTTTTGTATCTTGATGATAACGAAGAAAGCGACTGATTAAAGTATTATTCGGATCGATCGCCCCTGTATCTCGACGGGTATAGTTGTTTTCTTTCGGTAAATCTGGCATTGCTTGATAAATTTGTTGGGCAACTGTTTCGGGTCGTTGAATTTGGCTCATCCCGGGGGATTGCCACGATAACCACCAGAAAAATATCCCTATTCCTAGCCAGAATACTAATAATATTATTTGCTTAATTTTCAGCTTTTGAGGGAATTTTAACAGCATATTAATCAAGAAAAGATTGAAGTTAATTATCTAGGAACAGTGGGGATTTTTCAGGAACATTTCAAGAGGTTGGGAATGTTATAATCATCTAACAATACCCCAACTCATCTAACTGTAACACCTAGGCTCAAAGTTACCCCAGTCATCCCCATCATAGCAAGGACTGGACACGATCGAGAGGCCAGTAAACTTTATAGGCTTGACCAACGATATAACTTTCTGGCAAAAAACCCCAAGCATGGGAATCAAAACTATGGTTACGATTATCTCCCAAAACAAACAGGCTTTTTGGGGGTACAGTCATAAATTCTATTTCATAATTGGCTAACTCGGCGGTGTAGGGTTCCTCGATAACTTGCCAGTTGAGATAAACTTTACCCCTGCGGATTTCAATGGTATCCCCAGAAATAGCGATGACTCGTTTGATAAAAAAATCTCCAGAATTAGGAGCTAGTTGCTGAATTTTTTCGGGAGTTCTAAAAACAATTATATCGCCTCTTTTCGCTTGATAATTACCAGATTGACTGACGAAAATGCGATCACCTACTGCGAGGGTAGGCAGCATGGATTCGCTCGGAATCTCGAAAAATTCTATTCTTTGATGTAACCAATCGGGAAAATAATTACAGATAATTCCCCAAGTAAAAATTGCTGCCACCATCAGCGCCAAAATGGAACGATAGGTGTGACGATGGGGATGGAATTGATCGGGGAAAGTGTGATAAACATGATAAACAGCGATTGCTGTAATTAAAGGGGTAAGAAAGAGGATATTGGCCAAAAAATGATCTATTTTCAGGGTAATCAGGGATATAGTCAGAAAAATTATCCCTAAGATCACCTTATCGGCGTACAATTGCCCTAACCCGGGTATAATCCGGTTAGCGAAGACGGCAAACCATGGGTTTTTTTGTTGGCGGGGAATTTTCTCTAAGCTGTTATTCTGTCTGGAATAATAAACAGTCCAGTGAGCGTCAAAAATATTGCTAATGTAAACGATAACCAGAGCAACTATTCCCCCTAATCCCCAGCTTACAGGGCCATTGTGGCTAAAAATTGACCAAATTGTCACAATTATTAATATTACTTGAGCGATTGCCAAAAGGGTTGCTTTTTGGTTTTTGTTAGCATACCATTGTCCCAAACCGGGGAAAAACATCGAGAGATTGACCGCTAACCAGGGATCTTTTGCTTGTGAATTAGTCGCATAAGGACGAGAAACAGCCGAAAAAAGGGAGGGTTTGCTCATAGTATAGACCTATTGCCAATTCAGTCAACAGAGTGATCAGTGAACAGTTAACTTAAAACTCAAATCTGATAACTGATAACTGATAACTAATATAGCAACCAACAACAATTAATGCTTTTACTTCAATTTAGCACATCTCATTACTGTCGCAAAGCTCGTTTAGCCCTAGGTTATAAGGGGATTGATTACCAAGTAGAAAATCTCACCCCCGGACTACATATTCTCAAACTCAGTCCCCTAACTAAAGGGTTAACCACTGTCCCAGTTTTAATGGCAGCAGATGAGATTATTGCCGATTCTACTGCCATTTTAAAATATTTAGAAAAAGTAGTTCCTTTCCCCTCTTTTATTCCCGCTGGGGAAAAGGAGAAAAATCAAGCTTGGTTACTAGAGGATTGGTTAGATGAAAGTATTGGAGTAGCGACTAGATTTGTCTATTATAATTATCGCGCCGGAGAGGGAAAAGCGATCGATCCTTCCCTGAGTAGTCAAATAATTATTAATATCGTGCGACAACAATATAAAATCACCCCAGCCAGGGTAAAACTAGCGGAGGAGCGACTAGAAAATGCCCTCAAGATTCTAGAATATTGGCAAAATCAGGCCTATTTGGTGGCGGATAAATTAAGTGTAGCCGATATTGCCGCCACTGCCCTACTCAGTCCTCTGGCTCTAATTCCCAGTTATCGTCAAAAATATCCCTGGTTGTTTGCTAGAATCGGGGAAATTCATCAACAGTGTCGGGAAAAATTGCCCCCTGGTTTAAATTAAATGCAGCGAACGACAAAAATTATCATCCTCATCTCTATCGGTTTCTTATCGCCCCTAAAAGCCCTTGCTTTGCCCTCTCCTGAAGATATTCCCGAAGAAGTTTTACGAGCAGAAATTATCACTTCGGCTCGCTCGCCCCTTGATAATCAACCCCTAACTGCGGCAGAATATGCCTTACTAGAAGAACAATTAGCCACCAGCATTTATCCCCCCCAAATTAATCCCAAGATTCGACAATTAATTGCCCTGAGAAGATTACAAAAATTCCTCCAGATATTGATACCTTTCTATCGTTAAAATCAAAATAGTCAATCTCCTTTGGCAAAAGTGCATCTGCTAACCGAAAAGTTTAGAGAGAATTAGAGCAAGGCGATCGCTTTTATCACCAGCAGACAAAAATCCCGTGTTATGATTAATGAAAAAATCATAAAGTTTTGTAACAAACCTTGACTGCTATCCTCCGCCCCCAAGAAAAGCCCCTGCTTAATCGTCCTTGGTACTCCCTGTCCCCTCTCTGGCAAGGAGACGAAACCGATGTTAAACAAGGTTTACCCCATAGCCAACTCG
Organism: Microcystis sp. M179S2; assembly: GCF_020245805.1. Lineage (NCBI taxonomy): Bacteria > Bacillati > Cyanobacteriota > Cyanophyceae > Chroococcales > Microcystaceae > Microcystis > Microcystis sp. M179S2. The sequence continues at coordinate 10,003 of NZ_JADBUE010000114.1, forward strand.
CACCCCCGTGGCAGATTTTAATTCTCGGCGATGGTTCTCCCACCCGTCATTTACAACTTTTAACCGGTGAAAAAACGGAAGTGGATGTGATCGATATGTCCCCCATCGGCGACGATGAGGATGGCGCACCGATGAAAATTAGCCTGATTCCGGGGCCGAGATTGCGTCGTCAAGTCTGGTTACGCACAGCTAGTGGTCAAAGGTTAGCCTATGCCGCTTCTTGGTGGTCTGTCAATCAAGTGGACGAATATCTAGAAAATCGTTCCCTACCGATTTGGGAAAGTCTCTCGCGGCTGCACACGGAATTGTATCGCGATGTGCAGGGACTTTATTACGGTCATTCCCCGGAATTAGAAATAGCTTTTGGGGAAAAAGGAGCATTTTGGGGTCGTCATTACCTATTTTGGCACGCTCGCCAACCCCTTACCCTGATTTACGAGGTTTTTTCTCCCTATCTCCGTAAATACCTCGGCGAAATGAGAATTGATCAATTAGGATAACTGCCGTAGATATTTCTATGTAGTCCCATTAGTTAATCTTTGGAGAGAATTAAATGATTTTTCTCCGTTAATTTTGCCATCCAACCCGGTTCAATCACAATCGTGCTAATTTTTTCGATAATAATTGCCGGTCCAGCCAAACAATCAAAAGGTTGCAGATCTGAACGCTGATAAATTGGCGTTTCCCGCCATTGATTAGCCATAAAAACCGCTACTCGATCGAGCAGAGGAGGTAATTTTCCCATCGGACGGGAGCGAGTTAAAATTGCTTCTTTGGGACTGTCCATAGTCTGGATCAATTCCACGGCAATCGACTCAACAATTAAAGCTTTTTGTTCTTGCTTAAACCCATAACGTCTTTGATGTTCCCGTTCAAAATCCTGACGCATTTGATCGCTAAAATTAACCGCTAAAGTGGCATCACTGCCTTGATATTTTAAACTAACTTGCTGCCGCACCTGATTATAATCCTCTAATTCCCGACCCGCTAAAACTTCTAATTCGTTCATCTCCGTGAGTAACTGCCCGATTAAATCGGCATTTAACGGCTGTTCGATCGCTTTTTCTTTAATTACCCTCAAATCGGCCAAACCCATGCCGTAGGCGCTTAAAACCCCGGCATAGGGATGGAGAAAAATACTTTTCATTCCCAGAGTATCGGCAATTAAACAGGCCACTTGACCCCCGGCACCGCCAAAGGTACAAAGAGTATAATCACTGAGATCATAACCCTTTTGTAGAGAGATTTTTTTAATCGCATTAGCCATATTTTCCACGGCAATTTGAATAAACCCCGCAGCCAGCAGTTCAGGACTATTATTACCCCCCATTCTTGCGGCCAATCCTTGAAACTTTGTCAGCACAATCTCTCTATCTAGGGGTAAATTTCCCTCTTGTCCAAAAATAGCGGGAAAATAGGCAGCTTGAATTTTTCCTAACAAAACATTAGCATCGGTAATTGTTAATGGTCCACCCCGTCGATAACAGGCAGGTCCCGGATTAGCTCCGGCACTTTCTGGTCCAACCCGAAAACGAGAACCATCATAGACTAAAATCGAACCTCCACCAGCGGCCACGGTGTGAATACTTAACATCGGCGCTCGCATTCTTACGCCGGCAATTTCGTTATCTGTTTGCCGCTCGTATTCCCCTTGAAAATGAGAAACATCGGTGCTAGTTCCTCCCATATCAAAACTGATAATTTTGCTAAATCCCGCCCTTAAACTGGTTTGTACTGCCCCAACTATTCCCCCCGCAGGACCAGATAAAATGCTATCTTTACCCTGAAATTTATCGGCGGTGACTAAACCGCCATCGGATTTCATAAATAACAAGCTAGTTTTCGGTAATTGCTGGCTAATACTATCAACATAGCGGCGTAAAATTGGCGATAAATAGGCAGAGACTACCGTGGTATCTCCCCGGGATACCAGTTTCATTAAAGGACTGACTTGATGGGAAATGGCTAGATGAGTAAAGCCGATTTCTTCGGCAATGGCTGCCACTTGTTTTTCGTGGTCGGGATAACGATAACTGTGCATAAAAACAATCGCACAACTTCGGATACCCCCTTGATAAACTGGTATTAAATCGGCTTTAACTTGGGCGGGATTAACGGCGATTAATTCTTGTCCTTGATGATCGTACCGTTCGGCCACTTCGATAACTTGTTCGTATAATAAAGAAGGAAGAATAATTTGACGTGCAAAAATATCGGGGCGATTTTGATAGCCAATTCTCAAGGCATCTTTAAAACCTTTGGTGATTAACAAAACCGTGCGCTCTCCTTTTCTTTCTAACAGCGCATTGGTGGCTACCGTTGTTCCCATTTTAATCACTTCGATGTTATCTAGGGAACCGCTAATATCTTTGATCCCTTGAATGACTGCATCTGGGTATTTTTCGGGATTTTCCGAGAGCAGTTTATAAAGAACAATCCACTGTTGATCGGCAAGGGGAACAATCAGAAATCTAGCGGCATCTCTAGCTAGTCGTTCAATAATTTCTGGTCGATCGATTATCGCCACGATATCGGTAAAAGTTCCCCCTCGATCGATAAAAAATTTTAACATAATCCCTCCCAGTTCTCAGAATCAATGAACAATTGCGCCTAATTCTTTTAAGATAAACTAGATTGATTTATCTGAGTAAGCAAAATGTCCACAGGAATCGCTATCTTAGGGGTAGGACGTTGGGGAGTCCATTTCGTCCGTCATTTTTCTCAACATCCCTCAGCACAAGTAGTGGCGATCGTTGACTCCTCCCCTGAAAAACTTCATCTCTGTCGCGATCAATTTAATCTCGATACTAATAAGGTTATTTTAGCCAATGACTGGGAATCAATTCGTCTTCACCCCGAAATCTCGGCTGTAGTCGTCGTTACTCCCGCCATCAGTCATTATCCCCTGATTAAAGATGCTCTTAATTTAGGTTATCACGTCCTCGCCGAAAAACCCTTAACCCTCAATCCCCAAGAATGTGGCGAATTAACGGCATTAGCGGCGAAAAAACAGCGTATTTTATTAGTTGATCATACCTATCTTTTTCATCCGGCCGTTATCACCGGACAAAAAGTCCTGCAATCTGGGGGTATCGGTAAACCTCTTTATGGTTATGCCACTCGCACCCACCTAGGTCCAGTTCGCCAGGATGTGTCCGCTTTGTGGGATCTAGCTATTCACGATATCTCGATTTTTAATCATTGGCTAAATAGTACCCCTGTATTAGTGCAAGCGCGAGGAACAGTTTGGCTACAACCTAATCTAGCCGATTTAGTCTGGTTAACCCTGATCTATGGCGATGGTTTTCAAGCGACTATTCACCTTTGTTGGTTGAATCCCGATAAACAGCGACGTTTAGGGATAGTTGGCAGCGAAGGGACTTTAATTTTCAATGAATTAGACTCTCGATCGCCTTTAACCCGACAAAAGGGCTATTTTGAACGTCAGGAAGCCTATTTTATTCCCCGGGGACAGGAGACGGAATCTATCCCTATTGCCGATGGTGAACCCCTAAAAGCATTGTGCGAACATTTTTTAGCATCGGTGGCTACGGGTGTCAATTCTCCTGTATCTTCGGGATCGGTAGGGACGGAATTAGTCAAAATCCTCCAAGCAGCAGAATTATCTCTAGCCAGAGGTGGAGAGATTGTGCGCTTAGAATAGGGAAACATGGGATCGATAGGTAGGGTCTGCTGAAAAAGTTTTTCGTGGGGGTAGGGTGTGGGGTGTGGGGTGTGGGGTGTGAAGTATAACCTGATTTGCTATTGACGAGGAGTTTGTACGGCGTTAGATTTATTAGAGGTTTCCTTAATTTGTACCCAGTAAGGGGGTATCGGAAATTCTGTTAATCCTTCCTGCAGCACAGGTTATGGCTTTTTGTCAATGGGGAAGCCAGATATTATGACTGAACTTCCCCCGTATAAACATACTAGCTATGGCTAAAAGTCTTACAGAGCCTGAGTTAAAGCAATATAATACTAATGGACTACTGGACACAAAATCCTGAATTCCTTACGCAGATAGGGTTTGAGGC
>NZ_JADBUE010000115.1:0-2765 GCF_020245805.1 Microcystis sp. M179S2
AGCGATCGGGCAAAAGAGATTTTCACAAAAGCAATACCACTAAAAGATATTGCACCGCCTAAAGTAGGTATGAGAACAGGAGATAATGAAAAATTCTTACGTCGTTGGTTTGAAGTTAGCAAATATAAATTGATGCTTAACTGTTCCAATAACACTAACGCAATAAACTCAGATAAAAAATGGTTTCCTTTTAATAAAGGCGGTGAATTCAGGAAATGGTATGGCAATACTGAACTTGTAGTGAATTGGGAAGGTAATGGTAATGAGATTAAAAGAGATACCAGAAACAAGTATCCTAACTTAGGAGATAACTTAGGATGGAAAATATCTAACGAAAGTTTTTATTTCAAAAAATGTATAACTTGGTCTGCTGTTAGTTCATCATATTTTGGCGTGAGATTTTTGAATGATGGTCATATTTTTGGTACAGGTGGATCGTGTCTGTTTGCTCAAGATGAAGACTACAAATTATTAGGTAGTTATCTTTGTTCTAATCTTGCTTCATTTTTTATGAAAGCTATCAATCCGACACTTAATATCAACATTGAAGATGTCGCCGCTTTGCCTATTTTGAAGCCTCAAGACGATGCGAAAAAAAGGATTGAATTGAATGCTCAGACTTGCTACGAAATTTCTAAAACTGACTGGGATAACTTTGAAACCTCATGGGACTTTAAAACCCATCCATTAACCCGATATAAAACAAACCTGATCCAACAAGCATTTGAGAACTGGCAAAAAGAAACAGAAAGCGCATTTCAACAACTCAAACAACTCGAAGAAGAAAATAACCGTTATTGGATCGCCGCCTATGGACTGCAAGACGAACTCACCCCCGAAGTCCCCGATGAACAGATCACCATCCGCCGCGCCGACCTCACCCGTGATATTAAATCCCTGCTCTCCTATGCAGTAGGTTGCATCATGGGGCGCTATGCGTTAGAGAGTGAGGGAATAAGATCCCCCCTAACCCCCCTTAAAAAGGGGGGGAAAGATGATCTTCAAGTTTCCATTCAAAAAGAAGAAGAAAAGAAAGAAAAAGAAGAAAACTCTTCTCCCCCCTTTTTAAGGGGGGCTGGGGGGGATCTCCCATCATCAGCCATCATCCCCATTACCTCCCAAGCTTACTTCACCGACGACATCGTAGATCAGATCATCGAATTCCTCAAAACCGCCTACAGCCCCCAACACCTCCAAGCCAACCTCGACTACATCGCCAACGCCCTCACCCTCAAAACAGGCGAAAACTCAAGGGATAGAATCCGTCGCTACTTCCTCGATGAATTTGTCAAAGACCACATCCAAACCTACAAAAAACGCCCGATCTATTGGTACTTTACCAGTGGCAAAAAGAAAGCCTTCGGCGCACTCGTCTATCTACATCGCTACGACACCACCACCCTCGCCCGACTGCGAACCGATTACGTCCTCGAACTCCAACGCAAACTCGACAGCGAGATTCAACGCGAACAACAAAACCTCGCGCTCCTCACCACCACCGCCGCCAAAAAAGCCAGCCAAAAACTCATCAAAGACCTCCAAGACCAACAACTCGAACTCCGCGAATATCAAGCCAAACTCCAACACTCCGCCGATAAGCGTATAGCGATCGATCTAGATGACGGCGTAGCCTATAACTACACCCTCTTTGAAGGACTTGTCTATGAAGGCGCAGAGTTAAAAATGGCAGATCTAAAGAAAAAGTCAGAATGGAAACGAAAAAATCCATAGGAACTAAACCCAATGCTCCAAACACTTGAAAAAAATCAAAATCTATCTCTGCTCCTGCAAGAGTTAAAAGTTAAATTACAAAACCTCTATGGTCAGCGATTGTACGCATTAATTCTCTTTGGCTCACAGGCAAGAGGCGAAGCCAATGCAGACTCCGACATTGATATCATGACAGTCCTTGAAGATCCCGTAAATGTCCTTGCCGAAATCAATCGCACCTCAGACATTTGCCATCACTTTCTCAATCAAAATGGCGAACTAATCTCCATCATCCCCACTAGCAAATCCAGTTTTCTCGCCTCTTCCATTTCCCTAATCAGAGTCGTCAAAAAAGAAGGAATCCTGTTATGAATGAAATAACACTGCTTTTATTGCCGACCAAGCCACAGCCGAAGCCGCGATCGCCAATGCTCAAAAGTTTATCGATGAAGTACAAAGAATTATAAATCTTAACTAGCATTAAAACAATTCCTTATAAACCCATGACTATCCAAACCCTAACAAAACACTACACCACCGCCGAATACCTTGAACTAGAAGAACAATCGGCATCAAAAAACGAATATCACAACGGAGAAATTATCCCCATGACAGGAGGCACAACCAACCACAACACCATCACCCTAAATACAGCCCTATTACTCAAACTTGCCCTCAAAGGTCAACCCTACAAAGTATTCATGAACGATGTGCGTCTATGGATCGATCGCGATCGCTTTTACACCTATCCCGACCTCATGGTGATTAGCGACCAGCCCATTTATCAAAGCCAAAATCAAACCATCGTCACCAATCCCACCCTGATCGTTGAAGTTCTCTCCAAATCCACCCGCAACTACGACCTCGGCGAAAAATTTGGTTATTATCGCACCATCCCCACCCTGCGCGAATACCTCGGGAGCATCTCAATTAGGCACTGAGTAGAAATACTTAAGGCAAAAGAGAGATAAAATAGAAAAAAGTTATCTAGTCAAAGCAAATGACACCAGAAGAAAAAGAAAGACTCGAAGCCTGCACCAGAGAGATAGCAGAAA
>NZ_JADBUE010000116.1:0-5918 GCF_020245805.1 Microcystis sp. M179S2
AACTAATCTTTAATCCTCTGCCAATATTTATTATGAATAGATTGATACAGCTTGTTAAAAAGGTTCTTCGTTACTTGGTATGGTTCGAGCGGGTGGCATAAATCGACTAAATCTTTATCTGGCAAGAGATTTAATTAATTAGTTCGCTCTAGATCAAAAACAATTGATAAAAATCGCAGCAATGTCTGTCTATATAAGGGTTTCATTCCTTATAACCCCCGTCCATTGCATAAGACAAACCGAAGAACCGTATCTTTTTACTCAAGTGTTTTATCGTCTTCTCCATTCTTTCAGGATAAACCATCAAGTCAGGTTTCGGCTTGGCTTTCTGGGTGGGAATTGCGAGTCTGCAATAGTCACGATTTTATTTGTCTCTTAATGATGAGATTAACATAACAATAATTCCTCTAATGCGCTTTACGAGAAATCTAAATCGCTGACGATAAACTGGAATAACTGAGTTTTTAGTTTTGCGATAGCGGATGGCAAGTTTTCTGGCAAGCTGAAAAATATTAGATTCATAAATATCAATATCCCAACGATAAATAATTTGTTTCAAGGTTCTTAAGTCGCCCATCTTTTCTAATGCTTCTGCTACGAATTCTAAAACATAATCATCTGCCTCTGTCAGTGCTTCAGTTAAAGCTGTTACTGCTTCTGGGTTGCCTATCTCACCTAACGCTTCTGCCGCCAAACTTCTGACATACTTATTTGAATCTTTCAGTGCCACAATTAAAGCTGACACTACTTCTGAGTTACCAATATCAATTAAAGCTGTTTTTGCATACCATCTGGCATCATGCTCTGAATACTTTATTACATCGATTAAAGCTGATATTGTTTCTGAGTTACCTATTTGACTTAAAGCTAGTTGAGCAATGTTTTTAACCTGATTATCTTCATCATTTAACGCTTCAATTAAAGCTGGTATTGCTTCCGAGTTGCCGATATTTCCTAAAGTTTGTGATGCTAAGGCTCTGACATACTCATCCGAATCATTTAACCCCTTAAATAAAGCTGGTATAACTTCAGGATTGTCTATCTTACTTAAAGCTTCTAGTATAGCAATTCTGATATATTTATCTGAATCATTTAACCCCTCAATTAAAGTTGGCATCCCCTCTAAATTGCCCATTTTGCTTAGAGCATCTGCTGACATAAATCTCACATCTTTATTTACATCATTCAAAGCTTCAATTAAAGCTGACACTACTTCTGGATTATCGCTATCACCTAAAGCACTTACAGCCATGCGTCTAACATACTCATCTGAATGATTAAGTGCTTTGATTAAAATTGGTAAAGCTTCTGGATTACCTTTTCCTTTTAAATAAACTGTTAATAATATTGCCGAATAGCATCTGAGAAGATTATTGGAATCCTCTAGTGCCATACTTAAACCTGACATCGTTTCTGGGTTGCCAATTTTGTCTAATGTTTCGCCCAAAGATTCCATGGCATTACTTCTGACAGTTTCATCTGAATTGCTTAGTGCTGTCATTAAAGCTAATACTTCTTCTGGATTAAGAAGCAAGCTTAAAGCGGTTTCTACACAGTCTCTACCAGTCTTATCTGAATCATTAAGCGAGGCAACAATAAAAGCTTGTCTAGATTCTGGATTAACCACCAACGCCAAAGGAAAATGTGCAAAAATCATCGTTGCATAGCTTCTAACTTCCTGATAAGGATTATTTAGTGCCTCGATTAAAATAGGCATCGCTGCTGTGCTGCCAATGTTGTTAATTTTTCCTAACGCTTCTACCGCATATTTCCTAACATTTTCATCTAAATGATTAAGTGCTGTCATTAAACCTAAGTAGGCTTCCTCAGTGCCAATATTTAATAAAGCTTCTGCCGCTTTACCTGCGACTTCCTGATAAGGATTCTTAAGTGCTAGTGCCTCAATTAAACCTGACACCGCTTGTGGAGTTCCAATTTTACTTAATGCTTCTACTGCCTTATTTCTGACAAGTTCATCTGCTGCATAATATATATCATTTATTTCTGAATCATTCAGCACCGCAATTAAAGCAGACACGGCTTCTGGGTTGCCAATATTACCTAAAGCTTCTGCCGCAAAGTATCTAATATAAACATGAAAAGCTGAATGATTCACTGCTTCTATTAACACTGGTACTGCATCTGGATTAGTAATCTTACTTAAAGCTACTGCTGCATAACTTCTGAAATCCCCATCTGAATTTTTAATTGTCTCGATTAAAGCTGATACTACTGCTGAATTGTTAATTTGTCCTAACGCTTCTACTGCATTGTTTCTAGTTTTCACATCATTAAGTGCTGTAATCAAAGCTTGTATTGTTTCCGAATTACCAATACCAATTTCACCTAAAGCTTTCACTCCCCAAAATTTGACACTTTTTTCAGAATCAGATAGTGTTGAAATTAAAGAGGGTAAAGCTAAAGCTTGCTTTTTGTTAATTTTTCCTAAAATTATTGCAGCATTATCTCTAAACCAATCTGAATAATTGAACGCCCGAATAATAGTTGGTAATGCTTTGGGATTGCCAATTTCTCCTAATGCTTTTAATGCCCAACCTCTGAATGGTTTTTCTTTATACAAATCTAATTCAAAATCTAGTATAGGTTTACGTTCTCTCTTTATTTCTTTTATATCGTCTTCTGCATAACCTTTAATTCTCTTTTCCGAATCATCTAATGCCGCACTTAAAGCGGATATCGATTCAGGATTGCCGATTTTACCTAACAATTCTGCTGCATTAAATTTACTATCTCTGACATACCAAGGTGAATCCTTAAGTGCGTTTTCTAATCGTCTTCTCATCACGGGAAAAGTCTTCCCTAATGTCACCATTGTCTTGTTGATATACTCTAAACTAAAATCACGCTGCCACACCTTATAAAGCTTATCGACTATCTGATTAATCAGAGAATCTTGAATATTTTTACTTTCCGCCAGACAGTTACTAGCCAGTATCAATAAAGTCGCAAAAATATCATCTTTTTCCTGTAAAATTGCTTCTAACAAAAGACTAGCATCAGACATCATCCCCGCTAACAAAATAATCGTCTCATGCCAATCATGATCCCAGAAATGCGCCTTGACTAACGCAATTCCATCCTCTTGATTTTTCTTGATCCGTTGATAAAGATAACAAGCGGTAAAATACTCCTGGAAAGTGCGATGTAAAAATAGATATTGATCTCCTTTTTCATGAAACTTCTGAATAATACCATCTTCTTCGCACAACTGTATCATCAATTCATCACTATTTAATTCCCGGAAAATTGTTGATACTTCTTCATGACGTAAATATCTTTCTAAAACATTAAAAAAGTCTTCTTCTTTAAAAATAAAAATTTCTTCTTCTCGACAAGATAATTCATAAGCCACCATCTCTAATAATCTGATCTTCGCTATCCGCTTTCCGCCTGATACTGATACCAGCTTTCTATTTTCTACCCAATCACGCAGCATATAATCAACTGCTTGTTTATATACTTCATTACGTTTTGCTGGTAAAATTAAATCCTGAGTTTGATAGAGACTACAAATCAAAGAAAGTAATAAAGGATTTTGTGCTAAACCCTGAATTTGCGGTTTATTTTTCAACTCCTCAATTAAACCTGCTGCTGATACCAAATCATTCTCTAGATAATCTTCCGCATTAACAAACCAGGTTTTGATATATTCAGCTATTTTTTTATCAGTAAAGGGAACAATTTCTACCTCTTTAACTTTCCCTGAAAATTTGCCACTATAACCCACAATGCGAGAAGTTAGATAAATTTTACAAGGAGAATTATCTAAAAAATTCTCAAGTTTTGTATTTAGCTTATGTAGTTGCACAGAAGAAACTTCGTCTAAAGCATCTAAAAATAAGACACATTTTCCCTGTTCTAGCTTTTCTTTGACAATAGACTCAATCTGAAAACTTTTATCAATTAACTGAGGTATTATGTTAATAATATCATCATTTTTTTCTGCTAATTTATTTGCTAACTCAGATAGCCGAAAATACAAAGGAAGAATCACATCCTTAACCTTAACCTTCTCCCGATTGTTTAAGAAGGGTTGAGGAGTATTAACACCTAACTTCCCTAATTCTTCCCTAGCAATTTTTAATGCTTCCATCCTTAAAAGAGTTGATTTACCCATTCCAGGATCAGCAAGAATCATCATTTTATTGTGTTTATCCTTGGCTTCTTCCCAATCAACTTGTACTTTTTTGTTTTCTTCCCGTTGCTGTTCCTCAGTAAACCCTTTTAAGGCATAGATTTTCTTTAATGTTCCCTCATCACCTGTATAAGCTTGCCATGTTTCAATCTCATGGTTATAGCGTCTTTCTAAAGTAACTTCAATAGGAATATATTGCTTTAATAACGAGATTTTTTGACGAGTATGAAAGAATTGAAGATATTGAAATTCATCTTGAATTTTTTCTAAAAATCGACAAACAGCATTTTTGGTAGGTTCTAACCCCAGTTTATCTAAAATATCTAAAATATTATCCCACCGAATCACATAACTTTCATCAGTTTTACTCGATTGAATAACCCCTAAAACTCCTCCTAATTCTTCCGAAAAAACAGCACCTCCGCTTGTACCCCTATCAACCTTAGCATTAATTCTGTGAGTCAGAAAATTAGAAGATTTATCAGGTAATTTATTCCAAGGATTCTTATATTCAATCTTATTATTAGGATAAGTCGAAAGCAGATTTAAAGGCGCACTGACAGTAATTTTATCGGCATTCACATCAAATCCTTCTGGAAAATTCTTCTCTTTTTCTCTAGGAAATCCATAAACTGTGACGCAATTTAACCCAGCTTGAAAATTAACAATCTTCACAGGTTTAGCACTCTCAATCTTAATCTTAAGAATAGCAATATCAACTTCTGGATTAGAATATTCTTGACACCATTGAGATGCGTATTCTTTCCCTTGATAATTTACTCTTAAAGAGGGTAAAAGATAGATAACGTGATGACAGGTAATGAGATAACCATCTTCTCGAATAATAAACCCAGAACCCAGCGTATCCCCTTTTTCATTGAGGATTTTAACCATTGATTCTTGTAGATAGTCGAGATTGGATTTAATCATTATTCTTCAGTTAAATTAAAATCAATGCGTTGATAAATATCCAGCAATGACATTTGAAAATCCACAGAATTAAACCTTAAAGTATCCTTGTCTGATTCAGAGGCTTTAAACAACCATTCCCCATTATTTTGTTGATAAAATTGTTCAACATAATAACGGTATTGATCAATCAAAATATATTCTTTAAACTCAGGAATTGAGCGATAAAACTTAAACTTATCAGTACGGTCATAATCTCTAGTTGATTTCGATAAAACCTCGACAATGATTAACGCATTAGTTACAGTGTTTGTGCCTTTTCCTTCATATAATGGTTTGTCTTTAATCACCATGACATCAGGATAAGTATAAAAGCGATATCTTGGCATCCATAACCGTACATCACTCATAAAAGCCCAATAATCTTGATTGTTAATCTTAGTCGGAAAATTCCTACAGAAATTTAAAGCAATCAGATTATGATTAGTAGTTGCTCCTACCATTGGAGTAATTTCTCCATCTAGATATTCATTTTTGTATTCTGCTATTTCTTCTAGCTGACAATATTCTTCAGGCGTGTAATAGCGTTTTTCGATTTGAACTTGCATACTAACCTCCCTTATCTTGGTTAAATTGCCATTCAATAGCAACTTTAATATTAGCTTGTGCTGAACCTTTTGTCACCAAAGGAATCCCCGTTTCGCCCCCAACTTGTAACCCAAATTCTAAAGTAACCTTACTGGGTGGATTGGCTTGGGAAACTCCCTGTTTTATCGAAGTTAATAACAATTGTGCATATTCATTAACAATATTAGTAACTCCTGCTTGAAAATTTTTTGTTCTTTCTTCTATA
>NZ_JADBUE010000117.1:0-27010 GCF_020245805.1 Microcystis sp. M179S2
ATATTATCATGTCAAGTCGCCTTTGTCAAGAGAAAATTTGACAAAATCCAGATTTAGTAAAATGTAGTTAGACGGCAAAAATTTCTGCTTTGACTTGAAGCTAACAATCCGTCGTAACGCACCACCATCGACTGTGGTTGAATTAATCACTACTCACTGATTACTGATTACTGATCACTGATCACTGATAATAACCCTTGACCACCAAAACGGACAACATCGGTACAAAATAACCCCGTTTCCTCCTGCACAGTTTCTATAGCTTTAACTGCCGCCTCCGGACTAAGATGAAAAGTATTTAAACTAATCCCCTTTACCTTCACCTCCCCGAAACTTCCCCCGGCGCTGGCAGTCATTTCGTAGAGTTTAATCACTTCTGTTAGGGGAGGGATGAGAATATCGGGTAAATCATTGATATGAATTTGTCCAGCGCGATGGACGAGAATTAACCCCGTTGGTTGACTGCCACGCATTAAGGGCAAGGTAGCAGTGGATCCAGGGTGTAATAGGGAGCCTTGACCCTCAATAAACAGAATATCGTTATTTTCTGCTGATTCTAACACCAAAGCCTCGATCGCACCAGCAGCATAATCGACGCGCACTGCATCCAAGGGTACACCCTTCCCAGCGATCATAATTCCCCCCTGTCCAGTGGCTAAAAATTGCGATTTTAGCCCTTTTTCTTGGGCAACTCGGTGTAATTCGATGCTAGTGGACATTTTGCCCACACTCATATCCGTGCCTACGGTTAAAATACGCTGACAGGTTAAATTTTTCGCCCGCGCTTGCCCAATTTTTAAGTCTTGGGGTTCCAGACGGATATCCCAAATCCATTGATCTGGTTTAAGCTGAGGAAAAAGGGGTTTTAGGGGTGTATGGAGACCATTAACGAGGGATAACCCTGCATTTACCCCCTCTTTGATTTCTTCTAGCCAATGGGGGGGTAAAATGCCTCCTGAGGGTGCGATGCCAATTAACAGGGTATCGGGATGAGAGGTTAAAGCTTCCTTAACACTAGCAACAATCGGCAAGGGGCGATCGATTCCGGCCACTTCTTTTAAGGCGCTGCCGGCGCTTTCTGCGTCAATAATCGCCACTACCTGCGCTTTCCCGTAACGCAGATAACTTAATCCGGTTTTGCCGCGAGTTCCTTTGATTCCTTCATGGAGAAGAATCGCTACTTTCTTGTCAGGAGTCAAATAATTAGTCATCTTTTATCCGTAAACTAACACCCAAACCGGGTGAATTATTTGGTTGTAAACGTCCCTTTTCTAAGCTTAATCCCGTGAAGGGATCATCGCGTAAATTTAAATGACTATCTAGGTCGAGATAGTTGACAAGCGGGCCAAGATGTGCTATGGCAGTATTGGCTAAACTGCTATCAGAGTAACATCCGAACATAATTTGCAGTCGGCAAGCTTGGGCAATATGAATCATTCTTTGCACTTCGGCTAATCCACCGGCTTTCATTAGTTTAATATTAATGCCGTGGACTCGATCGGCCAGTTTCGGGATATCTTGACTAGAAAAACAGCTTTCATCGACGAAGATAGGTAGGGGCGATTTTTGGTATAAATCAATTAAATCTCGTTCTTGTCCCGCGGATAAGGGTTGTTCCACATAAATAACGCCTTTTTCCTCTAACCATTGGCACATTTTCACCGCATCGCTAAATTGCCAACCACCATTAGCATCGACAGTTAGGGGCAAATGGGGGACAATTTCTTTAATAGCTAGAATTATGGCTCGATCGGCTTCTATACCGTCCGGTGAGCCTAATTTGACTTTTAATAAGCTAAAATCGCCGATTTCTAGCCAATCTAACAGCCTTTTCTGCACATTTTCTGGAGAATTTAAACCGATAGTAACAGAAACTGGCGGAATCAAAGAGCGATCGAGTCCAAAAATTTGCCAGAGAGGTAAATTAGCTTTTTTGCCTAACCAGTCGTGCAGTGCCGTATCAATAGCGGCACGAGTAGCCGAAGATATCTGATTTTGCCATAAAATTTTCTCAATTTCTTGGCGTTGACAGGGGTGAAAAGATTGTAAAATAGGAGCGATCGAGTTTAATTCTTGCAGGATTTTATCGGGTTTTTTCTCCTCGCTGGTAATATCAAAAGGGGATGCCTCTCCCCACCCTTCGATATTTTCCTCGCTAATTTTCAGCCAGATATTAGTATTTTCGCTGGTAGTGCCGCGACTAATCCTTAAAGGTACTCGTTTATGAATAGTAAAAGTTTGCCAGTTTAGCAGCATAATTCACCTCGGGATGATCGGGGAATAGGAACAGAAAAATTATCTACACTTACCCAAATCCTTACTTCTGTCCACTCTCCCCGCAATCATACAACTTCCGGCGGTGTTTTTCGTCAAAGACAAAATATGATAGGCTAACCGAAGGTGTAAGCAAGACGGCTGCGGGTTAGGAAATTGGGATGAAAGAGGAGTGAGTTAACCAAAATCAATGATTAAGAAAAAGATTTCTTACTGGGTAAATGGAGGTATTGCCCTCATTGATCGCTATCTGATCAGCCAACTACTACCACCATTTTTATTTAGTGTTGGTTTATTTGCCTCTTTGGGAGTAGCGATCGGCAATCTTTCCGATTTAGCTAATCAGGTAGTTGATGCCAATCTACCCCTCGCTTCGGCCCTAGAAATTCTCCTGTTAAAAGTGCCAGAATTTGTCACTTATTCCCTGCCAGTTTCTCTTTTGCTGGCCACTTTAATCACCTACGGTCGTTTAAGTAGTGATAGTGAAACCGTTGCCCTGCAAAGCTGTGGAGTCACTCTTTATCGTCTTTTTATACCCACTTTCTGCCTGAGTTTAATAGTTACAGTTATGACATTTTTATTAAATGAATATGTGGTTCCCAATGCTAATTATCGAGCCACAGAAATTTTAGTTCAGAAAATTAATAAAGAAGCAAGTTTTTGGAAAAATAAAGATTTTTATTATCCCGATTATGAAATAAAAACCCTAGAAAATGGTACGATTAATCGCAATTTAATAAGTTTATTTTATGCTGAACAATTCGACGGTGAAAAGATGAAAACCGTCACCGTTATCCGTTGGCTAAAACAAGAATTAAATCAAATTATTATCGCCGATTCGGCCCGTTGGAATGCCGTCGATAACGTCTGGGACTTTTTTAACGGCATTATCTATGAATTAACCCCCCCTAACGCCTCCTATAGCCAAGTTATCCCCTTTAAAGCCGAAAAAATCGCTTTATCTCGCTCCGCTTTCGATTTTGCTCGTCAAAGCCGCGATCCCTACGAGATGAACATACCACAGGCGATCGAATATGTGCAACTGCTCAAACTCAGTGGCGATGATAAGAGAGTCAGGTTTTTTCAAGTGCGAATCCAGCAAAAAATCGCCTTTCCCTTTGTCTGTATCGTCTTTGCTACCATAGGTTGTGCCTTGGGTTCTCTACCGCAAAGAATCGGTCGGGGAACCAGTTTCGGTCTCAGTGTCGCCATTGTTTTCCTCTATTATCTTTTAAACTTCTTAGTCGGCAGCTTGGGACTAACCGCCACCCTCTCCCCCTTCTTAGCTGCCTGGCTGCCTAACTTTTTCGGTTTTGGGTTAGGTCTGTGGTTATTATGGCGACTTAACGGTTAGACTTTTTTGAAAATTTTCGTCAAGATAGGAGACGTAGAGTTATAGCAGGCCCCTTAGTCTATGTTTCCCTTCTTCTTTAACACTTGTGGCAGCACTTCCCGCCAAGAATGTCAAGAGCGTAAATTAACATTCCTCAAATGGATGCGCGATGACCTCGAAACCCGTCTAGCGGGATTAAATGCCGCTATCGAAACTATCGAGCGTCAAATCAGTCGGGAAGGTCAATAAACCCTGAAAATAGGCGAGTTTTCCCCTCGCCTTCTCCCCACAATTAGCTAAGAGAGATAACTTGACAGTTGTATTCGCCAAGAGGGATAATAGAAGTTTGTGTGAACTTTAGCTAGACTAAAATACCTTGGCTAACGTTATTGTGATCGGCGCTCAGTGGGGCGACGAAGGAAAAGGAAAAATCACGGATCTGCTGAGTCGATCGGCGGATGTGGTGGTGCGTTCTCAAGGTGGCGTAAATGCGGGTCATACCGTCGTCGTCGATGATCAAACGTTCAAACTCCATCTAATTCCCTCTGGGATTCTCTACCCAGATACGGAATGTATAATCGGCTCAGGAACAGTCATAGATCCCTCGGTGTTACTCAAAGAGATGGCGCAATTACACGCCCTCAATGTCACCACCGACAATCTCTATATCTCGCAAACGGCTCATGTCACTATGCCCTATCATCGGCTGCTCGATCAAGCATCCGAGGAAAAACGGGGTAAATATAAAATCGGCACCACGGGAAGGGGTATCGGCCCCACCTATGCCGACAAATCCGAGCGCATCGGCATTCGAGTCATCGACTTGATGAATACCGAGAATCTGCGGCAAAAACTAGAATGGACGATCAATTATAAAAACGTCATTTTAGAAAAGTTATATAACTTACCGCCTTTAGATGCGAAGACGGTGATCGAGGAATATCTAGAATATGCCGAGATACTGCGTCCCCATGTGGTCGATAGTTCCTTAAAAATCTACGAAGCAATCCGCAAGCGTAAGAATATTCTTTTTGAAGGGGCCCAAGGCACCCTACTCGACCTCGATCACGGAACCTATCCCTACGTTACCTCCTCCAATCCGATCGCCGGCGGCGCTTGTGTGGGCTCTGGCATCGGTCCGACGGTAATCGATCGAGTGATCGGTGTGGCCAAAGCTTACACCACTAGGGTAGGTGAAGGTCCATTTCCCACGGAATTAGAGGGGGAGATCGAGCAGTTATTGTGCGATCGCGGGGCGGAATTCGGGACCACCACCGGCCGTCGTCGTCGTTGCGGTTGGTTTGATGCGGTTATCGGTCGTTACGCGGTGCGAATCAATGGTTTAGACTGTCTAGCGATCACCAAGTTAGATGTTCTCGATACCCTAGAGGAAATCAAAGTCTGTGTCGCCTACCAATTGGACGGCCAAACCTGTCGCCATTTACCCAGCAGTGCCGGGGAATTCGCCCGTTGTCAACCGATTTACCGAACGATGCCGGGGTGGCAACAACCCACCAGTGATTGTCGGAGTCTGGAAGACCTGCCCAAACAGGCCCTCGATTATCTAAAATTCCTAGGGGCGATCATGGAAGTACCGATCGCTATTATCTCCCTGGGAGCTAGTCGCGACCAAACTATCATCGTTGAAGACCCCATTCACGGGCCAAAACGCGCTCTTTTGGACGAAAATGGCTCACCTTGGGATAATCACGAATTTTAAATCATTGCTAAAGAGGATTAGTCAACTATGCAAGTTAGCGTTGAATGTCAAAAAAGACCCGAAAATATTAACCCCAGGGCCCTACGTCGTCAGGGTTTGATCCCGGCGGTTCTCTACGGCCACAGCGGCACGGAATCGGTTTCCCTCGTGGTGGGAGAAAAAGCGGCCTTAACCCTGCTCAAAAAGGCCTCGGTAAATAATACCTTGGTGGATGTGAATGTTCCCGAAATGCCCTGGACGGGAAAAGCTTTGATCCAAGAGGTACAATCTCATCCTTGGAAAAGAAATCTCTATCACCTCAGTTTCTTCTCGGTGTCTGCCCACGGTAAGCTCGATATCGTTGTTCCGATTAAAGCCATGGGAGAAGCGATCGGAACCAAACAGGGTGGTTTAATCGAACAGTTCGTCAACGAAGTTAATGTCTCCTGTATTGCCGATAATATCCCGGAAGTGATCGAATTTGATGTTTCGGGCATCGGTGTGGGGCAATCCCTGCTCGTGGGTGATTTGAAAATGCCAGAAGGGGTGACTTTAAAAGATGATCCCCATACCACCGTTTTTGCCATTGTTGCCGCTAAACGGTAAATTCAGTGTCAGGGGTTTTGGGGTGATCAGACAGCTTCCCCCTCCCCAACCCCCACTCTGCCATAACTGCTACTGCATACTTTGTGCTTTTTGTCAAAAAAACTTTTTCTTGGCAATAAAACTACACAAAAAAAAGATCATCGTTGTGGGTGAAATTGACTAATTTACCTGTCTTAATTAGGATCACCCTGTAGGTGTGGCGAGGGTTTCAAGCATTGCTGTCCAAAAAAGCACAGGGTAAGCCACTATGAAATTCTATCAAATCGCTGTTACCACTGCAATATCGTTGTTAAATAAAAATCTTTCTCAATTAATTCTTAAGAATTTGTAAATATTGCTAAATGTTAATTTAAATATTCTCAAGTTTTTGGAGTCAATAAATAATTTTTGCTTATCTTTGGCGCATATTGGGTTAGAAGTCGGGAGTTAGGAGACTCCGAGACAGGAGACTCCGAGACAGGAGACAGGATTCAGGAGTCAGGAGACAGGAGGCAGGAGACTCCGAGACAGGAGGCAGGAGACTCCGAGACAGGAGATTATTTTTTTTATTCTCCCCACTACCCCACTACCCCACTACCCCACTACCCCACTACCCCACTACCCCACTTCCCCACACTCCACACCCCACACCCAACACCCCACACCCCACTTCCCCACTGCCCTCTCCGGTACTCCGGTGCGCCCCTCTCCCTGCTCCCATCTACTGAGGGGTTAGATCACAAAAACGCTTAAATAGCTCCTCGCGGGCGGATTCGATTAATAAACGGCTAGATTCGCTGGGGGATAAGGATAACAATCCTTCAATCACGGGATTAAAAGAATCATCTAACTGTCCAAAGCGCACTTGTAGTAAATTTTCGATCATCCCCCTGCGCGCCTCTTGACGACCTTCTTGACGACCTTCTTGACGACCTTCTTGACGACCTTCTTGACGACCTTCTTGACGACCTGCTTGAAGACCTTCTTCAAGAGCTTCTTCTCTAGCTTGTCGTCTCACTCCTTCTTTCCATTCCAGATAAGTTTGCGATAACGTCATAAACACCTCTCGATCCTCTTCTTCTAAAATATTTTGTATTTCCACGCTCACCCGCCAACTAAGTAATAGTTCTATGACATTTTGACGGTAGTTGTTCCCTATTGGTAATTCTAGCAACTCTCGCACGGCTTGATTCTGAGTTTTGCCCTTACCCAATAACCTTAACCAGAGGGTGTGAAAATTAACAGGAAGTTGATTGATCACAATAATAGCCGTGCGCTGTAAAGGAGGCAAGAAATAGACCCCTTCGGGCCAATTCCGGTCTAAGGCCGCCCCAAAACCGTTTAATATAGTCTCACTAACCAGAGGAGCAAGAATCCATAAACGGGGCAAATTTTCCTCATTGTAGGGGCTATTTTCTCGTTTGGCTTGTCGCTGTAGTTCAGCAAAAACGGCGGTTAATTTCGAGAGACAATTACGCACATCGGCACGAGTGGGAGAATTACGATAGGGTTCTAGGAGAGCGCTATTTAGGGCAATTTGACCTAATAATCCTAGATTATCGACAGTTATCTGCCGATCTGGATGAGGCGAAAAAAATAGATCAATTTGTCGGGTTTCGTCGGTAATTTCTTTGCTAATTTCTACCCGGCCTAGGGGCGATAATAATTCTTCCAGATAGTTTTTAGCAAATTGGTCATGAGGTTTCATCGATCGAGGCGAAGAAAAAAATGGTAAGATTAGTTAAAGAAAATGATACAAATATACATTGATTAGACAAAAAAAGCTATAAGTAAAAGAAAAGTTTATCTTCCTCAGCACCATGACGAGAAAAGAACGGCCCCACTCGTGGTTCTCAAGAAAACCCTTGACCTGGCAACAATCGCGGACTATGTGGCGCGATTTATGGTTAGAAGCGTCCCTCGATTTTCCCTATCTAGCTTTGATTGTCAGTTCTTGTGCGATCGCTACCTTTGGCTTAGTTGCCAATAGTGCAGCCGTGATTATTGGGGCGATGATTATTGCCCCTTTGATGTTGCCGATTCGTAGTCTGGCTTTTGGTGGTTTAATTGGCAGTTGGCGATTAATTCGTAAGTCGGCCTTGGCGATTTTAGTCGGTACGATCATCGCTTTAGCGATAGCTTGGTTGCTAGGATTATTGATCGGAATTTCCGAATTTGGTAGTGAAATTCAGGCCCGTTCTCAACCGAATCTTTTAGATTTAGGAGTAGCAATTACGGCGGGGGCAATCAGTGGTTATGCCAAAATAGAACCGAAAATTTCAGGTACTTTAGCGGGAACAGCGATCGCCGTGGCTTTAATGCCGCCAGTTTGTACGATTGGTTTAGGATTATCCCAAGGGAATTGGGTCCTAAGTTTGGGGGCAACTCTGTTATATATTACCAATTTATTAGGCATTGCTCTCTCCTGTTTGTTGGTCTTTTTGCTGGCAGGTTATTCTAATTTTCATCGGGCGCGTAACGCTCTAATTTTGACTTCTATCCTGACAGCAGTTTTGCTAATTCCGTTAGGAATAAGTTTTGCAACTCTGGCCAATCAAGCTCGCTTAGAAAGGTTGCTCAAAAAAGCTTTATTACAACGAACGATTACCTTTCAACGGGCAGAATTATTGGAATCTTCGATTAATTGGCTCAAGCAACCTCCCCGGGTGAGATTAGTAGTAAGAACTGCGGAAAGTATTACCCCCAGACAGGTGGAATTGTTGGAAGAATTCATTACTAAGGAAATGGGGCGACCTTTTCAATTAAATGTCTTGGTTTCTAAGGTTAATGAAGTCACTGCCCCAGAATAAAGTCGAGAAAATTAGCTCAAGTAATGACAAACAAGGATTAATTCGTTATCTTAATGTTTGATATTTAATCTATAGGTAGGGTTCAGGTGAGTGGCGGCAATCGACCAGAAAGCACGGCTTATGTGCGGATAATTAAGCAATCTTGGCAAACGGGGAAATTAGAGGGAGAAGTGCGGACGGAACAATATCAATGGCGTTTTCAATGGCATTTTCTTCAAGGCAAGTTATTAGTACAACCTTCCCTAGGTAGGGCTTTGATTTTTGAACCCTTGAATCGGTTTTTAGAACGCTACGATTATCAATTAGAACCGGGAGGAGATTATGAATTTACAGTGCGCTCAAAATTTTAAATATGGGGGATTGAATTACAGCTTTTCTCCTAAGGATGAAGTTTAACTTAATTTGGCCTCATCTCCCGATGACAGATTCCCTAAAAGGAAAACTTTGTACCTCATCATTAAGATAACAGCCTATTGATCAAGAGAAATTGACGGTTTATGGACAACCCGGCCGAGATACTAGATTTTTACAGGAAGTTTTTTGATTTAAATCCTGCCGGTTAGGCTAAAATTCGGCCATAGCAAAGCGTTATATTAACGATAAGAATTTTTAGGAACAAGGGAAATGACGCAAGGACAGAAGGTTTCAGTGGGTATTGTCGGCGCTTCGGGATATGGTGGCGTACAGTTGGTACGTTTGCTCAAAGAACATCCCCTTGTCGAATTAGTCTATCTGGGGGGCGATAGTAGTGCGGGGAAACCCTACAGTGATTTATATCCCCATCTCGGTCATAGTATTAATCTTAATGTGGAGGCGATCGATTTAGAGACAATTGCCTCCCGTTGTCAAGTGGTTTTCTTGGGTTTACCCAATGGTTTAGCCTGTGATTTAGCCCCTCCTTTGCTCGCTAAAGGGTGTAAAGTCTTGGATCTGTCGGCAGATTATCGTTTTACTAGCCTAGAAACCTATAGTAAATGGTATGGCAAGGAACGTCAGGATCGAGCGATCGCATCTACGGCTGTGTACGGTTTACCGGAACTTTATCGGGAAGATATTAAAAATGCCTCTTTGATCGGTTGCCCCGGATGTTATCCTACTGCTAGTTTAATGGCGATTTCTCCCCTGTTAAAACAGGGTTTAATTCTCCCGGAAACCACGATTATTGATGCCAAATCGGGAACTTCGGGGGGAGGAAGACAAGCTAAGATTAATATGTTATTGGCAGAAGCAGATAATTCGATCGGGGCCTATAATGTAGCGGGAAAACACCGTCATACTCCCGAAATCGAGCAGATTTGCAGTGATTTAGCCGGTCATGAGGTGCGCGTTCAGTTCACTCCCCATTTAATGCCCATGGTCCGAGGTATCCTGTCCACAGTCTATGCAACTTTGCGGGATCCCAATCTGGTGCGGGATGATTTGATCACTATCTACAATGCTTTTTATCGCGCTTCTCCCTTTGTCAAAATCCTGCCGGGGGGAGTCTATCCACAAACTAAATGGGCCTGTGGTACTAATTTATGTTATCTCGGTATTGAAGTGGATCCGAGAACCGATCGAGTAATAGTGATGTCAGCGATCGATAATTTAGTTAAGGGACAATCGGGACAAGCGGTACAATGTCTCAATCTCATGATGGGTTGGGAAGAATCCCTTGCTTTGCCGCAAATGTGTTTTTATCCTTAAAAATTTCTGGATGCGTTTAACCGAGTACATCTCATTTTTGTAAATCTACTGAGTTGGGATTTTTAAAGGGAAACTATCTGCTAAAATTGGTCATTACTTCCGATTTTATCACTCAATCCAAGCCTTTGGGGGGTTCTACCCCCCAAACCCCGGAGCGCATTAGTTTTTCGGTGGGATGCTTACACGCAGCTGCTGATACATTTGTAATTATTTTAAGAGTCACTGATAATTGCTGATTGTCGGTATTTCTGCAAAGGTGAGATGCACCCCGTTTAACCACACATCACATCCTTTGCTCAATTTCGGGAAAAACTGGCAAAATTTTGTCACTATGATTTGTTTACCGATTGGCAGCAAAGACAAGGAGAAAATGGCAGAAAAGTAGTCAGCTTATCGACAAAAGTGAATATAAGACCTTGCTAAAGTTCCTCACCACCAAACTAAATTTGATTGTCAAGTTGATATCAACCCCTTAGAAACCCTGACTTACCCGACTGGGATCACCTAGAAAGGCTCTTTCAGAAATCGATCCTTTAGTGGCTTCCGGGAGAATTTGCCAGTGCTGATCTAAAGCTTGTAACACCCGATCCTGCTGATTTCTGAATCCCTCGATATTGCTACTACCAGCATTCATAATCACAAACCAAACTTTACCCCTTTCTTGGGTGGGAATTTCTCCGGCTAAAGCGCTAACTTGGGCCAAAGTTCCAGTTTTAATCACCACTCCTTTGGGAATGGCGCGCCACTGCATAGTTCCTTTGGTATCGCGTCCCCCCACCGGAAATAAATCGGCGACTTGTATCGGTTGATTGGCTAACTTGCGATCCAAGGCCTTGAGAATCTCAATAACTGCCCGGGGAGACAAGCGATTTTCTACACCCAATCCCGAACCATTAATTAATTGAATTTCTGCCGCTCCTACCCGGGTAATTTTAGTATTAATTGCGTCCACTGCCGCGGGGCCGCCGAGCAACTCCGCTAACATTTCTGACATGACGTTGTTACTATAAATATTCATCTGACGCAACAGTTCCGTTAAAGTTAAGGACTGATGACCCAACAATAATCGGGCATTTTCGGGGCGAATTTGACTGGCTCGAACCATGCCCAAAATCTTCACCTGTGGGGCTTGTGTGCCGCTAGGAAGGCTCTGAAAAGCTTTTTGGGTTTCTTTTGACCATTTCGATTGATCAAGCCCAATTTTCAGCAATTCTCCCGCTTTGAGGGGATCGGTTTGAAAATTCATGGCGAATTTACCCGTAATGATCAGATCGCCTTTGACCTGACGGATGCCTAATTGATCGAGGCCATTGCCCACTGCGATCGCTTCTTCCCAGACAAAGAGAGGATCCCCTTGCCCTTCAATAATTAAATCTCCCTCTAACACCCCGTTTTTTACCTCTCCCGTTGTGTAAAAACGAGTAGCAAAACGATGATCGAGGGGCCAGGTTTCCACGGCGGCGAGAGTAGTGGCGATTTTAGTTAAAGAAGCCCCCGAAGCGGGCAGATTACCCTGATGATCGGCTAAATCAGCCCATTCCGTCTCAATTAAGACCCGTTGTTGACTAGAGTTTAAACCTTTTTTAGTCAAGTCTTGCAGATAATCGGCCACGATCGCCGCCACCTGGGGATCGGGAGCGGTGGGAAGGTCAAAAATAGGCTGATTTTGCCAAGAAATTAGGGGAATATTGGCGATCGGTTGAGATTGCCCCCCCAGCCAACCGAAGAGAAAGCCGAAAACTGCCAAATTAAAAACTGAGAACATCTTTTCCTTAATCGCAATGATGCCTTATTGTATAGAGATGATTGGTAATTTTTAACAATTGCTCGATCAGAAAACACTAATCCTCGATCGGCCAGCTTTTGTCAAGAGCTGCCGCTCAACTTATTAAAGATTTCTATCCCACTGACTCAATGGCAGAAACGGCATTAAATCGGGCAAGAATCGCGGTAGATGCGATGGGAGGTGACTACGCTCCCAACGAGATTATCGCGGGATCGATGCGAGCTTCCGAAGAATTAGATGTAGAAGTATTATTAGTCGGCGATTCTGAACGGATTGAGGCTTATTTCCAGCATCATCCCCGTCCCAAGAATCTCACGATCGTTCACGCAGAGGAAGTGGTGGCCATGGACGAAGAGCCGATCACCGCTATCCGTCGCAAACCAGCGGCCTCGATTAATGTGGCCATGGATTTAGTCAAACAAAATCGCGCCGATGCAGTGGTGGCCGCCGGTCACTCCGGGGCAGCCATGGCGGCGGCGTTACTGCGTTTAGGTCGTTTAAAAGGAATTGATCGCCCAGCGATCGGTGCGGTGCTGCCGACGATGTTGGCGGGTAAATCGGTGATTATCCTCGATGTCGGGGCGAATGTGGACTGTAAACCCAAATATTTAGAGCAGTTTGCCCTAATGGGGACAATTTACAGTAAATACGTTATGGGGGTTGAAGATCCGAAAGTCGGTTTGCTCAATATCGGCGAAGAACCCAGCAAAGGTGACGATCTCGCCCTAAAAACCTACGAATTATTAGAAAATAACCAGCAAATTCCCTTTATCGGCAATGCTGAGGGCCGGGATGTACTATCGGGACAATTCGATGTGATCGTCTGCGATGGTTTTGTCGGTAATGTCCTGTTAAAATTTGCCGAAGCGGTGGGAGGAGTTATCCTACAAATTCTCAAAGAGGAATTACCTAGAGGGATACAGGGTAAAGTCGGGACGGCTTTAATTAAACCCAATCTTAAACAGATTAAACAACGCATGGATCACGCGGAACACGGTGGTGCGCTGTTATTTGGAGTCGATGGGGTCTGTGTGATCAGTCACGGCAGTTCCCAAGCGCCTTCAATTTTTAACGCTATCCGACAGGCAAAAAATGCCGTTGATAATCGCGTTTCTGAGCGCATTCAAGCCTACAATGACCACCATCATCAATTAAAAGAGTTGTCGGTGAACGGTGAAGATTAAGCCGTCAGCCTTTTGCTGTTATCAGTAAACAGTAATCAGTAATCAGTGAAAAGACAGTAGGAAACTGCTATTTAATACTGCTCACTTAATACTCAAATCTGATCACTGATCACTGATCACTGATCACTGACCCACTGATAACTGATAACTGATCACTGATCACTGAAAAGGGGGAATATTTTGAACGGATTCGGGGCAGCAGTCGTCATGACCGGTTGTGGATCGGCCACACCAGCGCAATTCCTCAGTAATGAAGAACTCAGCCAAATTGTCGAGACTTCCGATGAGTGGATTAAAAGTCGTACAGGCATCGGTAAACGCCATTTAGCGGATCAATCGGTGTCTTTGAGCCAATTAGCAGCCCAAGCGGCGATTAAGGCTCTGGAAATGGCTCAGGTGTCGCCTAGGGACATCGATCTGATTCTCTTGGCTACTTCTACCCCCGATGATCTGTTCGGTAGTGCCGCCCAAGTTCAAAGTCAGATCGGGGCCAATCGGGCGATCGCTTTTGATCTCACCGCCGCCTGTTCGGGTTTTCTGGTGGGATTAGTCACCGCCACCCAGTTTATCCGTACTGGTACTTACCGCAATGTCTTGGTTATCGGGGCCGATGTTCTCTCCCGTTGGGTGGATTGGAACGATCGCGCTACCTGTGTCCTCTTTGGAGATGGGGCAGGGGCGGTGGTTTGTCAAGCAAATGATACAAAAGATAACATTCTCGGTTTTGAACTCCATAGCGACGGCAGCCAGAATGGTTCTCTCAATCTCGCCTATCAGGGGGAAGAATTGCCCCTTAAGCAGGGGGTAAGGGTTCAAAAAGGGACCTATAAGCCCCTAAGGATGAACGGACGGGAAGTCTATCGTTTTGCCGTGGCGAAAGTGCCAGAGGTCATCGAAAAAGCTCTCTATCGGGCTAATTTAACCACCAGTGACATCGATTGGCTAGTTTTGCACCAAGCTAATCAAAGAATTATGGACGCGGTGAGCGAGCGCCTGAAACTGCCTCCGGAAAAAGTGATCAGCAATCTCAGCGAGTATGGCAACACTTCCGCAGCCTCGATTCCTCTAGCCCTCGATGAAGCTGTCAGGAGTGGTAAGGTCAAAAAAGGTGATATTATTGCTTCTTCTGGCTTTGGTGCCGGTTTAACTTGGGGTGGGATTATCTTCCGTTGGGGAGATTAATTCAGTAACCAGTAACCAGTGATCAGTAAACTAAAAACTCACATCTGATAACTGATAACTGATAACTGATAACTGATAACTGACCCAAACACATCTATCTATCTATTTTAAGAACTTATGAAAACAGCGTGGATATTCCCGGGACAAGGATCGCAAGCGTTAGGAATGATTGGAGATTTAGCGGAAAGTGCGCTTGGCCAAGAGAGATTAGAAATAGCAGAAAGAATCCTCGGTTGGTCGGTCTTGGAAAAATGTCAAGGGGATGAAGAAACCCTATCTCGTACTCTTTATACCCAACCTTGTTTATTTGTGGTGGAGAGTATTTTAGCGGATTTGTTGCAAGAAAAAGGTCATTTTCCCGATCTAGTTGCCGGTCATAGTCTTGGTGAATATTCGGCTTTGTATGCGGCCAGGGTGTTTAATTTTGAAACAGGATTAAATCTAGTTCAAAACCGTTCCCGTTTGATGGATGCGGCCGAAGGTGGTAAAATGGCCGCCTTAATGAAATTCGATCGCACCAGTCTAGAGACAGTGATTAATCAGACGGAAAATGTAGTTATTGCTAATGATAATAGTGCCGAACAAGTGGTGATTTCTGGGACTCCTGAAGCGGTGGATTTGGTATTAGGTCAAGTGAAAGTTAAGCGGGTTATGCAGTTAAAAGTATCTGGTGCTTTTCACTCTCCCTTGATGGAAAATGCTGCTATTCAGTTTCAGCAGATTTTAGAATTAGTTAATTTTCGGTCTGCAAAAGTTCCTGTGATTTCTAATGTTAATCCTAGCCAACCGATCAACGATGCGGAGGAATTAAAAAGTTATCTCATTCAGCAGATGACTAGCTCCGTAAGATGGCGAGAAATTATGTTAAAATTGCTGGATGTGGGTGTGGAAAAAGTGATCGAAGTGGGACCGGGTAAAGTTTTAACTGGTTTAATTAAACGAACTGCTCCAATTGAGTTAGAAAATATCAGTCAATTAGCCGATATATCCAAGGGTAGCGAAGATGTTAAATTGCAGGGTTCATTAATTGGTGTTGGTTAAATTATCTGGCAACATTTTCGACAAAGGAAGTAAATTGATAGATACCTAGCCAAAAATTTGGTTAGGTATTTTTTTAGAAAACTATCATAGGGTTTGCGGCAAAAACTTTTTCAGCAGACCCTAGTTATTCTCCCATCTCCCCCCCGCAACGCGCACGAAGTGGTCTCCCCACTCCCCACGGTTATAGAAACCTCGGCAGAAAAGTCTCTACAACCAGGTTTTTCTAGGAATATAGCGTTTCCCAATCTCATGAGGTACACCAAAATCTTAACTCCTGACTCCTCAAAACCTAAGACTCTGTACCTCACAACTATGGAAATTGCTATATTAGGAAAGGAGATTACCGCGACTACCGTTAGGAAGAATAGTTTCTTCGAGGGAAGCAGAAAGAAGATTATTTTCGGTTAAAATCGCCCCAATTAAGTTAGCTTGTTTGAGATTAGCTCGTTTAAGATTGCTTCCCACTAAATAACTCAAGAGTAATCCCGCTTGGTGTAGATTAGCACCGGAAAGGTTAGCGGAGGCTAAATTAGCGCCGAGCAGATTACAACCGGTTAAGTTAGCTTGGCGAAAATTGGCTTTATTAGCGTCAGTTTTGCTTAAATCGGCTCCAGTTAAGTTAGCTCCCTCAAAATCGCTACAATTGAGGTTAGCTCCCGTCAGATTAGCACCTTCGAGGTTAGCATAACGTAAATCCGCCCCCCGTAAATCCGCCCCGCGCAAATCGGCATAGCTGAGGTCGGCGTATTGAAGATGGCAGTTTTCCAGATTAGCTTGATAGAGATAGGCTCGAATTAGGTTAGCCTCTTTTAAGTTAGCATGGCTAAGATTAGCAGAGCTAAGAATAGCACGAGTGAGAATAGCCCGTTTTAGGTTAGCTTTCCCCGCCATGGCATGGGTTAAAGTGGCTGAGGTGAGATTAGCGGCTTCGAGATTCGCTTTGAACAGTTGAGCAAAAAGTAAGCTACTGTGAATTAAACAGGCAGAACTTAAATCAGCCTTTTTCAGAACAGTATTACTCAAAATTGCGCCGCTTAGTTGACTTTGGTGCAAATTTGCCCCAGAAAGGTCGGCTTTAGTCAGGTTAGCATCGATAAGACAAGCTTTGCTGAAATTAACTTCTTCGAGGCAAGCGTCCTTGAAATTAGCGTTAATTAAACAAGCTTCGGCTAAATTGGCTCGTTTTAAGTAACTATGACTTAGGTTAATCTGGTTTAAACACTGTCTCTTTAAATTGACTCCGCTAAGTCTGACTTCCGCAAAGTTGCGTTCACCTCGATTATACAGTTCGATTAGATGTTCACGATTGGTTAAGGCATTGCTACTCATAAAATAACTAAATTGTTCTGGAAGGTGATTTCCAGAGAATTGGTTGGGGAAAATTACTGATCATGAAGTCGATCTCTAGGATTAGTACAGGGAACGACTGGGAATTTTTGCGAATAAATAGAAATTTTCAACCAATTACGGGCTTAAAATCCCTATTGGCAATCACTAAAACCGGTAAAGAACGAAAAGAATCGGGGTTCAATACCAAAAACAGTCTCTACCTAAACCCGCCACTTGTTGCCAGCCAGGTCTAGGCATTAAATTAGAGAAGTCTTGTGCGTCAGTTTTTCTGACTGAATCTACTGCCTCGCCGATGTCTTGACTCGGTATCATACAGTTGAATTTGTTAGGTCTGCTTAGTCAGTTCGGTAGCCAAGAGGCTAAAACTCTTAATCACCAGATTTCGGGGACTCTCCAGTTGAGCAAGCATAAAACTTGGTAAAAGTCAATCCCTCTTAGGGATGAACTGCCCAATCCTATTCCCTGAAGCCTTGGTTCATTGAGTCTATCAGGTTGTGGTCTGTTTTGGCAAGGGGGGTCAATGGCTTTTTAATCAATTCGCCAAAAGGCTGGATTTTCCGTAGGGGATAATTGTATAGACTGGTCATCTAAATATTGTCTGAGACTGGGGGAAGGATTGAGGAGATAAATATCGGTAAATTGATTTTTTAAGGAGGGGATGGAAACTCTAGGGTTCGACTGAACAAATAAATACTTTGTCTTAGCATCAGTAGTATGGATAAGGGGCAAGGTATCTAACCAATGTTCTGAAATAATTAGAGGTTTTTGACTGCGATTAATCATTGTATAAGCGTTGGGAATATTACTACCATAACCCACATATCTAGCTGCCGGGGGTGGATAGGGAATTTTGGCAATTAATCCGAAAACTAGCAATAATATTAAGAGAATTTTTGCCCAGCCTTGGCGCTGCTGTAATCCGTTGCTTAGTAAAAAGGTAACTGCCAGCAGCATACCGAGAAAACTCGGTAAGTAAAATCTGCCCACAGCCGTGTAGCGAAATCCTCTGATTAGATCCCAAGCTAAAAGAGAGAAAAAGGGGATAATTGTCAGGAGAATAATCAGGGTAAAAACTTTTTTATCGGCTTTTTTGCCCAGATAAATAAAGGAGATGATGACGAGGATAATTAGGCAGTATTCAATAATAGGGTTGATGGTGGGATTGGCTAAACTGAAATTATAAAATAAACGAGCGATCATTCTTACCCATCTTTGCCAAAGTACCTCTAGGGGTAAACTGCCTTTTGACCATCCAAAGACAGTAAATCGACTGGTAAAAATCCGGGTTAACCAAATTGAATAAATACCTAGGGAAGCAAGTAAGCTGATGCTATAGTATTTTTTGGTTAAAGAGTTAAAAGAATTCAGCTGCAACAGAAAATATAGGCTATGAACTACTAGAACAAAGATAAAGAAAACATGGGTATATAAACCAGCGATTAGGGATAAACTATAGAAAAACCAATCTTTTTTCGGTTGCGAGGAATCAATAGCTTTGAGAAATAACCAGCTAGAAAGTATCGAAAATAAAACATATAGTCCGTATTCCCAAATTCCCAGAGCATAACCAGTAAAACGCGGGGAAAAGAAGATAAGTGTAGCGGCAATTAAAGCGGCGTTTTTATTTTTAAATAAAGTCAAAGCTAAATGGTAAAAACTCCATAAAATACCAAACCAAATAATTACTGAAAATCCCCTTAAGACTAGATAAGAATTGCCCAATAATCTTGCAAAAAACCAGAGGAAACTGTAATAGAGAGGTAGATCGTAATTCGAGCTAGTATAAAGAGAGGCTAAGGTATCAGGAAAACCTTTCACGGAATTAACCCCTTGAAATTGCCAGAGTTGTTCTGTAGATTTAATTTGTCCATCGAACATATAGTTAATTAACTGTTCGGGTGTGTTACCAGAAAGATGGAGTAAGACCAAAGATTCATCGTGCCAAACATAACTATAGTAGGCGAGATGGACAAAATAGAAAATATTGAAAATAATCAATAAACCTAAAGCAAATCTAATCCCAGATTGACGGGTAAGCATAATTATCTTGATCCTGTTAAAAAATCACTGATTACTGTTGACTAACTCCGGTTTAATTAATCTAGAATTTTGATAGGCAATGGGTAAAGTAAACCAAAATTGTGAGCCAACCTGTGGGGTACTTTTTACCCCAATTCTCCCAGAGTGAGCCTCGATTATTTGCCGACATTGGTAGGAACCTAAACCGATTCCCGTTAGGTGTTGATTATGAAGATTTCTTACATATAAATGGAAAAGATGTTGACATTGTTCCTCATCCATGCCAATGCCATTATCGCTTAAAGTGCAGTAGAGCATATCTTGGTCAATACGAGCATCTAAAGCTAATTGAATTGGTGGAGGATTATGTTTTAAGGCATTATTTAATAATTGCTCAAAAACACTTCTTAGCTGACAAGGATCGGCATCAATAGCGGGTAAGTTATCGGGGAGAAGATTAATAAACGTAGCTTGATATAAATCAAAATCTTTTTGCCAATCTTTCAGCCAAATTTCCACCTGTTTTTTTAGAGATAGAGGTTGACGATGCAAGATTAAAGGCCGTTCTTCAGCAAAATGATTTTCTGATAAAGCATTAATTAAAGTTAATTGTCGATCGCAACTACGCACCACCTGATCGAGCATTGCTCGCGAGATAGTTACTTTTTCTGTTTGCCGACACTGGAAATTTTTTAATAACATCACTAATCCCATAATCGAAGTGCGAAGATCGTGGGATACTGCCTGTAAAAAAACCGTTTTCATTTCGTATAAACGCTGAATTTCCCGGACTTTCTCCCGCAGTTCCAGGGTTCTTGCTGCCACTTCCCGTTCTAAATTATTATTCAAGCTTTGCACCCTCTGATATAGTTGCGCTTGGCCGATAGCAATACAAACTTGGGTGGCTAACTGTTCTAATAATTTGACCTCGCTTTTTTGCCAATGACGAGGATGGGAATATTGATGGACAACTAAAGCGCCTAAATGTTGATTATTAACCGTTAGAGGTAAAACTAAAGAGGATTTAACTTGCAGGTATTCGTAATAACCCTTGAGAGTGGGCAGAGTTTGCACCTTAGCGGTATTATCAGCAATAATTAACTTATCTAAAGAAAATAATTGTCCCAATTCTTCCAGTAATTCTGGTTCGGGAAACCAACCCATCAGCGAGGGAATCTCGGGACGACGGGACTCAGCGATTACCTTAGACCAACCCCCCTCTTGACAGTGACCGATATAGACTTGATCGGCATCGAGAAAATTTCTGATTTCCTCAACAATGGTATTTAAAACCTGATCTATATCTAAAGATTGATGGACTTTTAAAGCAACTTGTGTTACTAAATGTTCTCTTTCTAAAGTTTCATTTAAAGCTCGATCGATCTGTTGTCTTTCGCTAATCGCCGCCGATAAAAACAGAGAAGTTGACATGACAATGACTAAAAAGATTTGTAAGATCAAGACACCTCTGGTATAATCGGGAGCCTGTAGGATAAAAGGACTGATTCCCCTGGCCAATCCCATCAAAGCTAAAATAGATACTAAAAAATTCGCTATTACCGCTCCCCAAGTCTGAAAACGCATGGCGGCCCAAACCACAAAAGGAAAAGGCAGATATTCGAGGTACTGCACCATACTCCAATCGGGGTTAAGAAAATTTGGTTGATCACCAAAAACCACGGAAGTCACCACCGTTAGCAAACTCAGACAAAGTAAGGCCTCGCCAAGGCGTTGGGGTTGCCGTGGTTCTCGCAGGGAGTGATGATTGAAGAAAAAACGCAACAGCAGCGGCGTGGTCATTAATATCCCCGTACTATCTCCGAGCCAGATCATGCCCCAAGACTGTCCAAATTGCCGCCAATCCCAAGTATTTAGCCAACTACGGGCAAAAGTATCGATAGTGGCATTAACTGCCGAGGCTAATAAAGCCGCTAAAAATACCAGTAAAAGAATATCGCGAATGCGCTGTAAAGTGGCGGAAAATCTCAGATAATGCAAGAATTGCGCCCCTAACAGAGCCGATAAACTGCTACCGATCGCCGAAAATAGAGCTATGGGCCAACTGGCCCCTAAAAAGAAGGTAAGAAGCAAATCCCCGATAAAAACGCCTAAAACTAGCCTTTTTCCCCCTAAAAAAACAGCAGTTAAGCCAATACCAGCACTCATCCAAATCGGGGCAGGTCGCGACCCTAAATTTAAGCAGAGATAGCCTAGCCAACCAACACCCAGATAAACTAGGGCAACAAGCACAATTTTAGACCGATATGATGAAATCCGTAGCATTTTCAGTTATCACTGGTCACTGGTCACTGTTAATCTATTTCCAGATTGCCTAAACTAGGAGTAGTTCTGCCTCATGCAGATGGGTGAAAACCGTACATTTTCCCGTTAGGAATCAAAGATCATGCGGATTTTAATTGTTGAAGACGATCCTTTAATGCAGTTAGGTTTAGAACAAGCGCTCAGTGAACAGCCGGATTTTGAGATTGTTGGTCAAGCTAGTGATGGTCTAGCGGGGGTACAATTAGCCCTATCCCTACGGCCGGATTTAGTGGTCATGGACATCGGTTTACCCCGTCTCGATGGCATTGCGGCAACTAAACAGATTAAGGAGGGTTTAGCTAATGTTCATGTGGTCATGCTCACTTCCCACACTCTCCAGCAGGAAGTGATCGCAGCTCTGGCTAGTGGTGCTGATGCCTATTGTATCAAGGGAGCCAGTCTCGATCGCCTTTTGGCCGCCATTGAAGCGGCCAAGGATGGGGCCACCTATTTAGACCCCCAAATTGCCCGTTTAGTCATGGATAATCTCAAAGCACCGGCAGTGCAACCTAATCCCAATCTAGCACTTTTATCAGAGCGAGAAATGGAGGTTTTAAAGTTAATTGTTGAGGGCAAAAGTAACGCTGAAATCGCCGAACAACTTTATTTAAGTACCAATACGATTAAAACCCATGTGCGGGGAATTATGAATAAATTAGCCGTGGACGACCGAGTACAAGCGGCCGTAATTGCCCTACGTTCCGGTATTGTTTAAGGGGAAAATGGCGATTTACTTATCCCCTATTCGAGGCTTCTCTAATCACCTCTAAAACCGCTGAAGCATGGGAAATAGTCGGGACGTGACCAGATGCCAAAACCACTGTCTTTGCTCCCATTCTCTCGGCCAAATTAAACTGTAATTCTGGGGGGACGGCTTGATCTTGACTAGAGACAATATACCAGTTCGGCTTATTTCTCCAGGCGGTTGTAGTGGTTTTTGCTGTTAGTAAAGAGGCTGCTGCTGGGGTTTGGGTGGCATAAATTAAAGCGGCTTTTTCGGCGGGCAAATCATTGGCGAGAATCTTCTCTATTCCCTCTTGAGAAATCCAGATAAACCCCTCTTGTTCTTGAAAATACTGTGATGGGGTTTCGTATTCACTAAACAAATCTACCATCGACTCCCCCGCATCGGGAGCCAGCGCTGCAATGTAAACTAAACCAGACACTTTTTCATCGTTGCCGGCTTCTGTGATTACCGTACCCCCCCAAGAATGACCGACTAGAATACATTGTCCTTCGATACGGTTTAAAATTCTTTTCGTAGCAGCTACGTCATCCGCTAGAGAAGTCAGAGGATTTTGCACTGCGATTGCTGCGTATCCTTCGGCTAATAACTGGGCAGTTATCTGATTATAACTAGAACCATCGGCCCAAAAACCGTGAACCAAAACAATATTGTTAATTCTGTTCATAAGACCTCTTACAAAACTCGAAAAGTGCTGGTTTTTAGCATTTTTTAACTCTCAGAGAGCTATTAATATTCTTACATTGTAGCCATTAAGCCCATTTTAACTTTTTAACTCAATTGCCGGTGCT
Source organism: Microcystis sp. M179S2 (assembly GCF_020245805.1). NCBI lineage: Bacteria > Bacillati > Cyanobacteriota > Cyanophyceae > Chroococcales > Microcystaceae > Microcystis > Microcystis sp. M179S2. Next base: position 22,808 of record NZ_JADBUE010000117.1, read on the forward strand.
ATAACCATCCAAAAAGTATATTCAATCATTTATAATAAGTTATCGACCTATCTCTGTTGGATAAACCATGACTATCGCTCAAAGCTTACCCCTAGTCGAGTCTCATGTAAACCCTGAGATAATCTTCCCACAAGGCCAATTTTGGAGTGATGAACCGCCCTTGGAAAGTAACCTACATCTACAACAAATTATTTTACTAATTCAGTGTTTAGAATGGTGGTGGCGCGAGCGAGAAGATTATTTTGCCGCCGGCAATTTAACTATCTATTACAGTCCCAACCAGAAAAAGTCAGAATTCTTTCGTGGTCCCGATTTTTTCGTCGTTTTGGGGACAAATTCCAACCCCAACCGCAGAAGTTGGGTAGTTTGGCGAGAAGAGGGCAAATATCCCAATTTAATTATCGAAATTCTCTCCGATAGTACCGCCAAAGTTGACCGAGAGGAGAAAAAACAAATTTATCAAGATATATTTCGCACTCCCGATTATTTTTGGTTTGACCCAGAAAGCCTAGAATTTCAAGGATTTACCCTAATTAGCGGTCAATATCAACCGATTGCCCCCAATCCCCAGGGATGGCTCTGGAGTCAACAATTAGGCTTATATTTGGGTTTATCTGCCAATCAATTGCGCTATTTTACCCCCGAAGGGGAATTAGTACCCACTCCCGCAGAAGCGGCACAACAGGCAGAAAATCGGGTTTTAGAGGCAGAAAATCGGGCTGTGGAGGCAGAAAATCGGGTTTTAGAGGCAGAAAACCAAGTCGAGCAAGAAAAGCAAAAAGCTGCGAAATTAGCGGCTAAACTGCGGGAATTAGGCATAGATACCGAGGAAAATCTCTAGTCTTCTTTTGTTATTTAATAACGCTATTTTCGGTGAAAGGTGAGGGCATTTGATGTCATTTAGAGGCTGAATAGGGTTTGCTGAATAATGGTAAAACCCTTTTAAAATAAGGCTTTTGACCTGTTAAAATCCGATGTTCATGCTGCGAAAATCCGATTGGGACTCTCAAAAACCTTGCATTATCCCTCTCGTAGTACATAAATTGGTACAAAAAAAAGAGGGCAACAAAGCCTGAAACGACCAGCTACTGACTCCTGACGACCGGCTACTGACTCCTAACCCCACCAACAAACTTTTTCAGCAAACCCTAAATAGTTGACTAATCACAGAAAGCCCCGCGCAAGCGTAAATTTTCCCGCAATTCCTCGGTCATACCCACATTATCGGCAAACTTTGTCCCCTTCACTTTTGCCCCGCTAAAATTCGCTTGAGTGATGTTGACTTCAACCAAATTAGCTCCTTCTAAATTGGAGCCGATTAAATTAGCTAAAGCCAAACTAGAACGGTAAAAATCAGCATAACTTAAATCGGCATTAGCTAATAAGGCTCCGCTTAAATCCGCTCCCCTAAAACTAGCATGACTGCCATTAATTTCCCTTAAATCAGCATCGGTTAAATTGGCCCCGCGCAGATTAGCTTGATAGAGATTGGCCATACCCAAGGATATACCACTTAATTCCGCTGCCAGGAGATTTGCCCCAGTAAAATCCCTTAGGGGATCAAGTTCAGCTAATTGGGCCAGTTCGAGAAAATCATCACTAACAGAAGCATAAATTCCCTCGATTTGTGCTGGCAATTTCTCTAAATTTTCTGATGCTGCTGGTTTCGGTTTAACTAGAACAGTATCTAATTCTACCGGCGATGACCCCAAAGAAATACGACTCAAAAAAGCATCAAATTGATTTTCCATCAGGAAAAATGCTAACTTTCGCTCTAAAATACTATGTTTATTGGGGCTTATATCGTGTTTCCATAATCCCGATGTTTCCGTGATACAGATATCGGCAGCTGTCACCGAAAATTGCACCGTGAGATGATAAGGTTCTTCCTCCACACTCACGGTTCCTAGGTTAATCCTTTCGAGCGCTCCTGTAAATATTGACTGAACACTTTTGAACGATAACCACCATTGATAATTATTAAGACGATTTATGTATAACTCTTGACTAGAAAGAGGATTTGGTGTTAGGTGACAATTAACTAAAATAAAATCTAATTTTCCTCCTTTCAGTCCCCATTTAATTTCCCCGCCGAGGAGAGATTGAATTTGAGCTTGTAGGTGTAAAGTTAAATATAAATCAAATTTTTGCGAGTCGGTGGCTACTGGTTCTAGGGTTAAAGATACACTATCGGGATAGCGATCAAAGGCAGCTAAAAGACGCATAATCCAAAAGAGAAAAGCCAAAATAAACAGTAAAAAAGTGGTGTTTCTCCGGCCCTAAAGCCGAGAACTCACCCCTATTTAAAACAATAGCCGATTTTCTCGATCCTCGATGAACATTTCTTCGGCGATCGCTGAAGGATTGCCCCTGAAAATCAAGGTTAAATTAGTTGACTTTCTCTTTTTTGCCGATATTGTCGTCCGCATTAAAAAACATCGGCAAAAAGCGTTCCATAAACATTTTTGGATCACGATTCCAGGCTTTTTGCGCCGCTTCTACCCGGAATAATTGTAATTTCGGGTCGAGAAGGGATTGGGGTAAACGTTCCATCAGATATTGAGGACGTTCCCAAAGCGGCATAGTGGCGGCGATTTCCATTAAATGACCGACGCGGCGCAATTCTGCCCCCAGGGTGATATCCATACCCGATTCATAGGCGGCCTGTTCGATCGCTGAGTATTTGGCCTTCGCTTTTTCGACTTTTTGCCGATGTTCGGGGCTTTTTTGGGCAATTTTGGCTAACCAACGATTGCCCCAACGCACATGACCCGCTTCTTCAGGAAAAATTTTGGCGATCGTTTCCTGAATTTTCAGATTTTCTGGGGTTTGTTCCCCTTCTTTGAGGGCATAAATATGGGCGGCAAAGTATTCGCATCCCCGTTTTTCCGTGACGTTAATTGCCGCTAGGGCCGCAATCAGTCCATCTTCCCTTTGTTCTTCGCCTTGGAATTGGTCTTGATCGAGAAGACGTTCAAATTCGTCGATATAGGACAACCCCGGCGGTTTCCCCACATCGGCCCCCAATTCGATCAATAAATCGGTTAACCAGTAAGCATGACGCGCCTCATCGGCGACGTGGTGGGAAAGGTCTTGGATCAGTTCTTTTGGTTGTCCGTCTAAGGTTTCGATCAGTTCGGTCAGGTCTTTACAGCTACGTTGTTCGTTGTAGCGGTAACGGTTGAGGGTGACAAGATGAATTTCGCGATCGCTAATGACACGCTTCATGATGTCGCGAGCGCTCATCGTCTTCTTGAATTTACGAGGGTAAGCAACGGTCATGAGTTTGTATCGTTTTGTAAACGGCTTCCCGTATTCTAACGGAGTTTTTTCCCAATCTGGCAAGGAAGCGGCAAGTGGCAAGCTTTTTTCAGTGATCAGTAAACGGTAATCAGTGACCAGTGAAAACTTACATCTGATAACTGATACTAAATCCGGTTATTAAAGAATGATTATTTATTCCCCCTTTTGCCTATTGCAAGAGTGCATGAGTGCCTGTCCTCATAAGTAGCCTATGCTCAACGGATTTAGTATGATAACTGATTCAAGTGGGAAACAAAATTAGGTGGTGAAAAAAAGATATTTGTCAGGAGAGTCACTATAAAAACATCAGTTTTAAAGATTTTTTTTGGCAATTATTTTGATTAGGAAATATTTGACACTTCCCGGGGTGACAGAGCGACTAAAAGGCTCGCTGGATAAAGCGCATAGCCGTTAGACCTCTAGAAAAATCTTCGTGTTTTCCAGCAGCAATTCTCATTTTGAAATAAATGATGAATTAACCCCTATTGCGAACCTTAAAGTTTAGGACAAGAGAATTATGTCGTCAGCTATAGGGCGATGACCAAAAAGAAAAATTGACCCGATTTATTATCAAAATAAAAATTTATAATTGTTGTCCGTTAAGATAAAATTAATAGGTGGAACTCTATTAGTTAGTCAAATTTCCTCAAGATGGCAAAAAAGGCAGCGACCGTGTTGGGTTTCGCTTTCCCCTAGAATTGAGAGGTTTTCTTCAACATATTTATTCGCTCAACTCAACCTACGGACTTTATGAAAGGTGGCTGAGAGGGGGACAAGCGAGCTAGAAGGTAGATAGGGCAAGCGATATCGCTCTTTGTCCTTTGATGTAATCCTTCAACCGATAGCGGCTAATTTGCATTAACTCTTCTATATTTTTTTGGAACATTTGATGTAGCTGGA